>CAYGAB010000058.1:0-6403 GCA_964347725.1 uncultured Candidatus Peribacteria bacterium
TTTGCTGGAGGCTTTTGTGGAGACGGACGGCATTCGGGTTAAAGGAAATCGTTTGAAATGGAAGCGAAAAAGTGGCTGGGTGGAAGTCACGATTGGGGCGATTGAACGGAAGGGAAAAATGCATGCCATGAGTCCCAGTTTGACGGTGGCTGAGCGGGAAGTCTTGAGTGTGGAGGAAAAATTTCAGGGTGGCACGGGAATCAACCTCACTCCGCCACCAGAAGAGTTTGTGAGCGTGAAGGTTTTGGAACGAGCCAAGTCGGCCATTGAGGCGGTGTGCAAAAAAATTGGGATTGAGGGCTACTGTCGGGTGGATGCCTTTATGGAGGTGGACACGGGAGACGTCATTGTGATTGAAATCAATTCCACTCCCGCATTGACGCCGTCTACGGTGTTTTATCATCAGGCTTTGGCGGAGAGTCCGAGTTTGTTTCCTGTGGAGTTGCTTGAACGTTTGATTGCAAATAAGGGATACTGAGCGCATGGCCTTCCCAAAAGATTTTCCAGATGAGTGGTTGGAGCGTGCGAACAAGCTCGGAGTTTTTGAAGAAGACATCCGAGAGGAGTTTGTGCGTGGCAGTGGAGCGGGGGGCCAAAAGATCAATAAAACGAGCAATTGTGTTTGGCTGCGCCACAAAAATGGATTGGAAGTTAGAGTGCAACGCCATCGTGAGCGAGAAAAAAATCGCGTCTCGGCTTACAAACTTTTGATCAAAAAAGTGGAGGATGCGATCTTGGGCAAGCAATCAGAAAACGCACAGAAACGCCACAAATATCGCAAGCAAAAACAGCGCCGGTCGCGTAAAGCCCAGGCAAAAGTGGTGGACGCCAAACGGGCTCGAGGGCAACTCAAAAAAGACAGATCTTCACCCGCGGAATCATGACCCCTTACGATAAAGCAATCTGGCTGAGCGAACAAAAGGGCAACAATGCGTTTTCTTTTGAACTTCGCGGTGCGGACCCAAAACTGTTTCTGCCGGCTTTGCGAGAAGGTCGATTCGAGGATTTGAGTTTGGGGCGCGAAATTGTTTTTGAAGATGTGGACGAGCATGGCGTTTTGCAATCTTGCACGGGCTTGGAATTTTTGTTGAGGACAGAATGGAAGGGCGTGCCGACAATCGTGATGGATAATCACAACCACGCGTTTTACTTCTGGATGGAGGCAGCTTTGCAAGGGCGGCTGGCTCCCGGTGCAACTTTGGTTCACGTGGATCAGCACAAAGACATGAGGAGACCTGAATCTTTATTTGTTGCGGATGAGCTGACTTTGGAGGCGATTTTTGACTACACTCACCGGAGCTTGAACGTTGGGAATTACATCGTTCCGGCGGTGGAGCTTGGCGTGGTTGGCGAAAGAATCATGATCACGGGGGCGAGTGATTTGGATTCTATGGAGGGCATGGAGGCGAGGAATAAAATCTTAAACATTGATCTGGATTTTTTTGTGGACGAAATGGAAGTGGATTTTGAAAAGGCACGGGCTTTGATTTTGGCTCATTTGGCCACGGCAAATTTGGTGACCATTGCCACGAGTCCTTTTTTTATGGATCAGGAAAAAGCACTCAGCGTGCTGAATGCCTTGGTCCACGATTGATTTTTGGTTGATCTAGGCGCGTTCCACGTAGCTGGATTCAGCTGTGTTCACGCGGATGGATTCGCCTTCTTCAATGAAGAGTGGCACGTTGATGGTGAGTCCGGTTTCTAACTTGGCTGGTTTGCTTCCACCTTGGGCCGTGTCACCTTTCACCCCGGGAGGAGTTTCCACGACTTTCAAAACGACTTTTGGCGGAACTTCCACGCCGATGGGCTGTCCTTCGAAGAGGAGAATGTCGGAGTCGTTTCCTTCCAGCAAAAAATAGTGGTTGTCTCCGATCAGCGCATCATTGATTTCGTATTGCTCGAAAGTTTCTTTGTGCATGAAGTGGTAGTGCGTTCCGTCTGAGTAGAGGTATTGGCAGCGAGCTCTTTCTAGGTCGGCCGGTTCCGCTTTGTCGTTTCCACTGAAGGATTTGTAGATGTTGGCGCCGGTTTTTAGGTTTCTGAGAGTGGCTTTGGTCACTCCCCCTTGGCGGGCTTGTTTTCCGAATTCAGATTTGGTCACGATGTAAGGATCTCCATCAATGGTGATGGCCACTCCTGGTTTGATTTGCGCAATAGAAAGCATGAGAAAGGCGATAAGTAAGCGCAGAAATGATAGCGGAGAATGCCAAAAGAACAAGCTTGACTTTTGTGGCTATGGTGCCTTAGTGTTGCCGCTTATCTTTCTATTTTTGTGATTTTGAAACAAGTTCTTGATGCCTCTGTCACGCCTGAGTCCAGGGCGCTGCCGCCCTCCATTTTGACAGAGATGATGGCGCATGATTTGGAGGTAATTCGTCAAATTAGAGAATATTTTTTTGCCTCAATTGAAGACATCATTGAGCTTGTTGAGTGTGGCAATTGGGCCAACATGTCCGCACAATTAGAGGTTTTTTTATCAGACGTGGATTTTCATTACGAAGCTTTTAGAAGGGCAAAGGTCAATGACCTGGCTCATGATTTGAGGAATATCCTTCATGCGATAGAGATGAGTTTTGAACTTTTTGATATGATTCCTGATCGAGATTCGCTTTTAAATCGTCTCCAAACGCAGGTGTTTTTTCTGAAACTTTTGAGCGGAAAAAGAGGTGGAGAACCTTTGCGGCTCTTTCACGTTCTCAATGCTTTGGGTGACATGGCCCAGGTACATCCACCAGAAATCAATGTGAGCATTGCTCATACTGCTGAGCCAAAAGAACTTGCACGGGCACTCTACAATCTTATTCAGAACGCTTTGAGCAATGGGGCTAAAAATGTTGGAGTCTGGGTTGTCTCGGGTGGAGAATTTCCTTTGCAAAAATTTGTTGGAGGTTTTGTTAATCATGTGGAATTTGCTCAATGGCAAAGCTCTTCAGGGTGGGGGATCTTGGTTCAAGACAATGGGCCTGGGGTTGCAGAAGGAAGAAACCTCGTTGAAGAAGGAATTGCTAAAAATGGAAGGAGCATTCATGGCAATGGAGTTCGTATTGCGGTGGACAGTGCTTCACGCTGCGGAACTCAGCTTTGGCAACTCAATTCGGGCCCTCAGTTGGAGGCACGACTCCAAGGGTTAGCCTGGTTGATGGCTTTTCCAGGTCAAGCCCAAGCAGAGCCAGAGGGGAAGGAGCAAGAGAGGGAAGAGCAAGCTGTTCACAAAAATTGAATGAACCAAGAGTCCGCTGAGTCCGCACAAGGTTCCTAGTGCGAGGCTGTTTTTGCGTTGAGACCAAAGATTTCCGATGATCATCGCCATGAGGGTGAGCCAAGCGCCGAGCCCAAAAATCCCAGTGGTGGCTAAAATAGTGATTAGGCTGGAATCGGAGCCGCTGGCGGAATGGCCTTTGAGGTCTTTTACTGCGCCAGAGTGAAGGGCAGCGTCGGCGTAGCGGTTGTAGCCTTGGCCAATCCACGGACTTTCAAGAAAGAGCTGAAGGCCTCCTTCCCAAGAGGCAAAGCGCAATCTTCCAGATGGGTCTGGCAGGCTGTAGTTCTCGGTAAAAACCGATTCCACGCTGTGAACCAAATCCAAAACTCGTTCACGGCCACGTTCAGAAATTCCCACAAAAAGGGTGCAAACAATCAGGCCGATCACGAGTATCTTTTTAGAACGAAGTAAGCCGAAAAGCCCCATTCCAGCGAGCAAGGCGAGGTAGGCACTGCGAGAATAAGTGAGGAAGAGTGCGGCCAAAATGACGAGTGAAATTAGGGTCAACAAGGACAGGAATTTCCATTGTTTTGAGGTGATTTTTGTGTCCCACAGTGTTCCTCCTAAAATTGGAAGTAAGAAAGCGAAAAATCCGCCCACAAAATTTGGGTCAAACCAAGTGGAGAGAAGGCGGCCTTGGTGAGGGTCCCAGCCCAAGGAAGTCATTTCGCCAAAATTCGGGTAAATGAGCAGCTGAAAAAATCCTGCAATGGCCAACCAGGCTCCCAGAATTAAAACACTCGTTCCCGCGATTTTTTTTTGCAGTGGATTGAGTCGACTTGCCACGATAAAAAAGCCAAATAAGCTGGCCCAGCGCAGCCCATAAAAAGCTGCTTTTAGAGTTTCACTTGTTTCCAGATGACCTGAATTTACAAGCAGCGAGCCCAGCCCAATGGAGCAAAAAAAAGCAGCACAAATCATGCTTTTGTTGAGATTTTTGTCTGCAAAAAAATGGCGTTTTTTTTCAAAAGAAAGCATGAATTCTTTTGCCACCCAAAGGCCTAAAAAAAGTGGAGCCCAAATGTCCAAGAGGAGCATTCCTTTGAAACGGAACAGCTCGCCAGTGGCAACGCAGAGCAGGGCCACAAGAATGCCGATGAGGTCAAAACAATGGTGGCTTTTAAGTTTTTGAATTTCCATGCTTTGCATTGTACACTAGCACTAAAAAAGCTCACTTTTTTCATGCGTTTACTGCTTGCGACTCACAATCTCGGAAAATTCAAAGAAATCATGGAGGTGATGGAAGATTTGCCGTTTGAGTGGGAGTCTTTGCAGAGCCTTGGAATTCAAGAGGTTGCGGAGGAAACGGGCAAAACTTATGAGGAGAATGCGCTTCAAAAAGCACGATTCTACGCAAAAATTTCTGGTTTGCCAACGGTGGCGGACGACAGCGGCATGGTGGTTGCGGCTTTGGCCGGAGAACTTGGAGTCCACACTCGGCGTTGGGGCGCTGGGCCAGAGGCCACGGACGAAGTGTGGTTGGATTTTTTCATGAAGCGCATGGCCAATGAATCCAACAGGAAGGCTCATTTTGTTTGTGCGGCGGCTTTTGCGCATGGGGATCACGAACATCTTATCTTGGGTGAAACTCATGGCGAACTGGAATTGCAGATTCAGGCGCCTTTAATTCCAGGAATTCCTTTGTCCAGCGTTTTTAGACCCTTGGGCGCGGAAAAAGTTTATGCAGCCTTGAGCGTGGAAGAGAAAAACCAATTGAGTCACCGTGGCAAGGCGTTTGCTGAGCTCAAGCGGCATCTGCTAAACTGGAGCTCTTAACCTAACTGCTCATGACCGTCCTTGCCGATTTATTGAAGCGAATTGAAATTGAAGACCAAGAAGAAAGCCACTGGATTGTTGGACCAAAAACAGGTCACATGTTGCATTGGTTGGTTCGAGTCATGAATCCCAATTCGATTTTAGAAATTGGAACTTCTGTTGGGTACAGTGCTCTTTGGATGGCTTCGGCTTTGGAGCAAAATGGAGGAGGCAAGTTGTGGACGGTTGAATCTCATCAGGAACGTTTTGACAAGGCCACTCAACATTTTAAAGAGGCGGGCTTGGATCATCGAATTGTTCAAATCAAAGGCCATGCCCCCGAAGTTTTGATGGAAGGAAATGAGGTTCCGGATCAAGTCGATTTTGTTTTTATGGACGCCACAAAAAAAGAACACCCTTTGTATTTTGAAGCGGTTTTGCCTCGTTTAAAGTCGGGATCTTACCTTGTGGTGGACAATGTGGAAAGCCATCGTTTTGGAGAGATGAAAAAATTCATCGCTGGCTTGCACGAGGACTTGGGGCTCAAGGTCGTAGAAATTCCCGTTGGAGACGGTTTATTGATCGCAAGAGTGGTGTGATTTCGCCGCCCACGTCCACGGTTTTTGTTTCAGTGGCAGGTTCTGGCGCACTAACGCGAACCTGGATGCTGCTGGTGTTTGAGTATCCGTAGACGTCCACTGCTTTGGCCATCACATTCAAAATGGTGCCGTCTATGGCGTTGGTTGGCAGGCGAATGGTCCCGGAGTAAGGGGGCGTTTTGGAAGTGTATTGCAGCTGATCGTTCACGTAGAATTCCACGCGGTCAATGCCGTTCCCTGTTTTTGAAACGAGCAATTCGATGTCCGCCAAACGGTCTTCGCTTGAAATGTTGGACAAGCTTTGTGGCGAGGTGATGCTGATTTCTGGAGCGTTGGCTTGAGTGACGCTGTTGTGAATGTCACTCGCACTCTCTGCTGGAGGGAGTTCGCTGAGGCCACTGGCCCAGGCGTCAATGGCGGTCTGCCAAGTTGGAAATAATTTGGCAAAACTAGAATGGTAGATGCGGAAGCTTTTGCTGGTGACGACGTCCTCGGGTGAAAATTCTGTCGCCAAGCGATTGGTGATGCTTTCGATTTGCACCGTTTTGTAGCTGCTGTCTATTTCGGTTGGCACAGAAAAACTAGCAAATAGGTCTGTTGTCACCATGTCAGAAGGAGTGGATTCGCTGGGTAGATTTCCGCTGGCTTTGCTCACGGCGATTTCTTTGATTCCTTCTGGGCGGCTCCACACGGTGGGAATTTGTTTGTCCAATATTTTTGTCATGAATCCTTTCCATATTGGAGCGGCGGTGGTGTAGCCGTCGGCGTTGCTTTTCATGGCTTCTCC
>CAYGAB010000059.1:0-1248 GCA_964347725.1 uncultured Candidatus Peribacteria bacterium
CCTATTATGGCCTCATCAAACGAGCCAAAAGCCTGGGAATTCTCAGTTCTGACGAAAGCAGCATCCAACCTTACAAAAATCTGACTCGTCTGGACTACGCGAACCTAATTTACCAATTTGAAATCTGGAAAAACGCCAGCGCCATGGCAGAAATGGAAGAAAACGAGTTTTACAAATCCGACATTTTTGCTGGCATTTGGAATGCTATTTTGAGCGATTTCTACCTCGAGCCTGGCTACGGAATCGACAAAGACGCTCTCTTTCAAGCGGCCGTCAAAGGAATGCTCCAATCTCTGGGAGACCCTTTCACGTCTTACCTCACTCCAGAACAATACTCGTCTTTTGAAGGTGGCCTGAACACGAACACAGAAAGCGCTTACGTTGGCGAAGACAACGTTTGGGTGCTCAACATCGACAGCTTTGGAGCCGAAAGTGCGAGTCACACCAAGAGCCTCTTGGCAGATTTGAGTGCCAATGAAGACGAACCCAGTGCCATGGTCATTGACCTGAGAGACAATCCTGGAGGTTACATCAGTGCCGCGGTGGAAATTGCTGCCTTGTTCACGGCCAAAGATGCGGTGCTCACTCAGGTTGATTACGGAGAAAGCACCGACATTGTGGTGGCTCCTGAAGATGGCCCCTACTTTGGAGTGCCTTTGCACGTTTTGGTGAATCACGGCAGCGCTTCTGCTTCTGAAATTTTGGCCGCCGCTTTGAACGACAGTGCCGATGCCACCATCTGGGGTGAAACGACTTACGGCAAAGGAACCGCTCAAGAACTCGTGCAATATTGGGACGGAAGCATCCTCAAAATCACCTTTGCTAAGTGGCTCACTCCGGGTGGACTTTCTCTCAGTGGCGTGGGCTTAGAACCCGACAACGAGTTGGCGGATCCAAGTGGCGAGACTGGGCTGACGAACGGAACGACGGACACGTGGCTGAAGACGGTGATGGAACAGCTCACGAGCTAGACCTGGCCAAATTTGTTTGCTCCACCTACGTTCAAATCCATGAAGATGCTCAAGGCCGCGCGCTTTGAGCTCTTTTAAAATGACTCCCCCTTGGTGCGGATGAGCGTATTTTTTGGGCAGTTGCGAACCATAACCGTGCACGTAATGGCACAGTTCATGCGCCAAAGTCGCTTTTACGATTTCTTCTGGGATTCGCAGGTCCTTGAAAACTCCATTGATGATCACGCTGCTGCACTGCTTTTTGGACTCCCACCGAATGGACCCAAACCTATTTTTT
>CAYGAB010000059.1:1258-6387 GCA_964347725.1 uncultured Candidatus Peribacteria bacterium
CCGCTATCCCAAAGCGAATTCGAATCTGCTCCGGCCTCTCAATGTCTGAAAAAGCCCCCGAGAGAAGCTCTTGTAAAACCGCATTGAGCCAAAGATTGTCGCGCATGCGAGCAATTTACCGCACTTAACTACTATAGCCAACCCATGGACCTATATATTCCTCACTTTCTTGAGCTAATAATGCCCGCACTTGAATTCCAGAAGTCAGAAAAACAGACTGAAGGGCATCATTCATCTTTTCCCTAGCAGGCCCACTAATAATTTTATGCTCTACTTTTGAGAGATTAGAGTTTTCACGGGCAGCGCCCAATAAATCCAATGTGAAGTAGTTTTCCGAAACCACGAAAACACCTTTGTAGTTTTGGCCATCTACCCTAACCTCACATGTCAATTTCCTACCAGCAGGATCGTAACTCAATTCACAGTAGTGTTTTTTAGCATCCTCAAAACTAGTATCCGGCAGTTCGACTACAACTTTAGAAATCTTAAAAGTTTCCATGATTTGATTTATAAATTGGAGTTCACAATACCCCCCCCCCGTCGTTTTGTCAAGGTCTGTTGAATTAAACTAACATATGTCAAAAATCACTCCCGGGAGCGATTTTAAACCTGAAAAATATCAGATTTTTATGAAACGAGCTGGACTTTCATTGCACTTTCACGTCCACATTCCCCTCAAAAAGAACTGGTTTTTTCTGACTACATTCTGCAAAAACAACCCATGTGCTGGGTTGATTCGTGCTTGCATAGCCATGAGCACAAGCCAGGACAGATTCCTGATCACCCATCCATGTTTGAACATTTCCATTCATTTCATTCAAGCAATCTTTTTCTCCTTGCACCACAAAATAGGCTCCACCTTTATCTGAGCTAACTGAGGTAAGCTGCATTGCCAATGATTTTCCAACTGAATTTCCACGATCAATCTGACCAGAAGCCATAACTTTCACCCCAGATTCACAGCTCGCCACTGCTTGCTTTTGGAATTCTTGAACTAAAATTGAAGGATTTTTTCCCTGCACTGGCCCGAAATCTTCACGAGTGATGTAACCGCTCCTGTCCTTGTCATCGGCAGGTGACAACAAGCCATCTCGATTAGCGTCCATCGAACAGAACGTATCCACGACTCTTCGTTCAAGCAATTGTGTCACCAGTGCACAATCATAATTAGGATTCTCCGGGACAGCCTGACGACAAGTGTCTTCATGCCGCTGCTCACTCAACAAATCCCAGAAAGACAAATAACTAGCAGGGCTCGTCACCTTTGAATAGGCACTATCCTTTCCTGTGACGGTGTTTGGGTCAAAGTCCGCACATCTTTCCACCATCTGAGCAGGAGTTGGTGGGACATAAGGCTCAGCATTTGCAATGCCTTCCGTTGCAAGGGCTCCCGTCAGTAATAAAGTGTTTCTCATGCACCAAGATTTTAGATAAGCTTGCACTTTAAGTCAAAACTCTCAATCTGTCAAGGTCTTTGGGAGGCGTCCGGGCTTGTTTTCTGCTAAAATGGTGAGAAATAAAAATTCAAAACCAAAACAAAATGTTCTTAAAACGCTTCGCTGCGCTCAGCAGTCTCGCCCTATTTCTCAGCATTCCAAACCTGATCAGTTACCACGCTTATGCGATTGAAGCTGAAAAGGATGCGGAAGCTCAGGCCGCAGAGGCTCAAACGGCAGAAGTTCCTGTCTTGGATTACTATGTCCAAAATTTCATTATTTCTGCCTACTATTCCCCTTTGCCTGGCCAGAATCGCTACGCAACGGGAAGTTATGAGGCCGACATTCGCCTGAATGGGAACGGAACCAACGGAGCGGATGGAACGCCGGTTTATCCTGGAATGATTGCGGCTCCAAAAACCTATGCCTTTGGAACTAAGTTGGAAATCCCTGGAATTGGATTGGTCACCGTTCACGACCGTGGAGGCGCCATTGTTCCGGCTGGTCAACGTGGCCACGCCTACGATCGCCTGGACGTTTGGATGGGCTACGGCGACGAAGGATTGTTGCGAGCTCTCCAATGGGGAAAACGCACCGTGGAAACCAAAGTCTACGGAGTCAAACCTGAACTTAAAGATGAAGTTTACCTTTCTGGCTACAGTGAAACCGAACGCTTCGTTCAAAATACCCTTTTGGCTCCTTTGAATTTTCCGAACGATCTTGACTACGGCAGTTCCAGTGACTCGGTTCAAAAAATGCAGGCTCACTTAGTGGACTGGGGTTACCTCACCGAAGCCTCCGGCTTTTATGGAGATGAAACCGCTCAAGCTCTTTTAGAATTCCAAATTGACTTTGGAATTGTGGACGACGCCAGCGAATTGGGAGCCGGTCATTTTGGCCTCAAAACTCGAACTCAATTTGATAAATTGCTCAAATCCGAAGAAGAAGCCACGGCCATCGTGAGCGTTCAACGCGGTAAAAACTTGCTCGCAAAATACCCCGACTTGGACGAAAGCCCCATTGAATTTGGACAAGCTCTAGGTTTGGGCGATTCTGGAGATCAAGTTCGTTTGCTCCAAGAAGAACTCTCTAGCATTGGATTTTTCCGGGCCGCCATCACCAGCGAATTCGGCGAAGTCACGGAGCACGCGGTCTTCAAATTTCAACAAGCTCAAGGTCTAGTGCAATCGCTCAATGACTCAGGAGCTGGATATTTCGGCCCCAACACTCGAGCTGCACTCAATAAAATCACCGAAAACCGCTACAGCATGAAAAGCCAATTGGCTCTACAACGTCAGAAACGGAGTTAATCTGATAAAGAAAAACTAAGATTCAAAGTCCAAGTTGACTCTTAGGACGCCCCTCGACTCGGCCGTTCCCACTTCCCACATCGAGATATGAATCTTGTTTCTATCGCACGCATTAGACACATCCGAAACAATAGTACCACCGTACTTAACCCAACTGGCATACCGAGCCTGCGCAATATCAAGTGATTCATCTTCGGTCCAGATGGCTGCAGATACAGACCACATACGAGTGTATTCACCTGTGTGCTTATCATTATTGAACTGGAGCGTGGGCAATCCTCTCTGCATCAAGATTGATTCCGGACTGATCTGTTTTGCTTCTTCAGATAATTCCATCGCAAGTGGCACGCCATTTTCATCTCTCTTTGTGACGATAAATAATTCTTTACCTGTCATCACCGCTATTGCACCATCTTCACGGCGGCAAGTAATGCGTGTTTGAAGTATCCTAGCCTCCAATGCGTTCGCAACTGGAGTGGATTTTGCTTCCATCATAACCAGCTGCCCTTCTTTATTCAATTCAAAGAAAGTTCCCCCTTCCATCAAGGCTACTTCACTTAAAAATGCCGTCTTATCTGGGATGGCTCGTGCTATCTGTTCACCTGTGTAAAGCGTGCCTTTAATGGTGCGTAGATACTCTGGCATTCTATTGATGGGATTCACTACCATGGGCAGTGTTCGTCGTACGATGGCATCTGAAACTCTGTCAGTTACTCCTTGAACACATGACCTTATGCGATCAAGAACGGCCACAATTGGGGCTTCAATACTTTTCTTCATAAGATCAAACTCACGTCGAAAAAATACCGCTAGAATTGATGCTCGGGCAATTTTCTTCACATCAACAATCTCACTGGCTTGGTCAGAGCCATCTAAATCCCTCACACCTTCTGCCACATCATCAAAGCCAACCAGACCTACATTTAGCTTTGCCATCTCTTCTTGCACGGCTTGTACTTCAACATGATTGGTTTTTTTATCTGAAGACATGTGTATTCAATGTAGGAGTCAACCAGGAGGGCAGGGTAGCATTAAATTTAATATATGTCAAGTTTTGTCAAGTTTCATAACCCTATAGCCAGAGGGTCGCACCCTGAAAATGCATCCTATAGTCCCACCTACCCCATGCGATGCCCGTCTTCTCCTCTGAAGAAGCGCGGTACACCACATGTCTAATGCCATCCTTAGCTATGTTCTTTGGAGGTTCAAGGATCGTAAATCTATATTCTCTAAGGAAAGCCATCTTCTTATCTTCTACGGCTGGACTCTCAACGTAGTTTGTGCCCGTTACCACCTCCCAAGCAGCAACAAGATCTTCTTTTACATGATTTGGTGAATCTTCTGCCACACGGTAACCAGCTTCTTTTACCCCTTTAAAGATTTCTGGGACATCTCCCCATTTGGCATCCGAATTATTGTCTATGTATTCTGATGCTTCTGCATGATGCAAAAGGATCAGCTCACCTTCTTTATTCACCACTACATTCACAATCTCCGAGCTTCGCTGTCTGATTGCTGGTTCACCATTTGCATAGACTCCAATGAGACGAGGGCCTCCTGGCATTGCCATGGCTAATTTCAGCTTCTTATAGTTGTCTGCCTTGAAATATTCTTTCAATCGGTTCCGAAGTCCAGTCTCTCCATACCAAATTTGACCTGCTTTTTTGTCGTGATTTTTAGCAGCAGTGTAAGATTCAACAGTGCTTTTTCCGTTTATTGTGACTTCATCTATTTTTATAACTCCCACTGGGTCTATTAGTACAATTCCTCGGTCAAAATCACTCTTGAGTTGGCCCAAGCAGGCTTCCAAGGTTTCATTGAGATCTCCTTCTCCTTCTCTGGCATCCGATGCTACCAAAAGGTCAAGGTCTATCTTAAATGCTGGAAGGGCAGCAGAACCTGTACTGTCATCTGTTGGCACTTCGGATGCTGCTGGTTTTTGAGGGAATCTAGGGTTTTCAGCTGAGGCCATGTAAGGGCAAGGTTATTTTAAAAAACCAATTAAACACCTTTTATATGATTTTGTCAATACCGCGTTTCCAAACCGCTAATCCTGCAGCACTTCAATCGACCGTCCTTTTGGATGGTGGCTGAGCTTCAGACGTAAAATTGGCATTGCAAGACGTTCGCCCAAAACCTGAGGCCATTCGATCACCAGAGTTTTGCCATTCTCAAATTGCTCTAGAATTTGAGCTTCGGTGAGTTCGTCCAATTCTGTGAGGCGGTAGAGGTCGTAATGGACCCAGTCGCCGTGGTCTTCACAAAAAGAAAAGGTGGGGCTTTTGACTTGTTTTGGGTCCGTGCCGAAGGATTTAGCCAAGCCTTTGACCAAGGTGGTTTTGCCAGCGCCCAGCTCGCCTTCTAGAAAAATCACGCGAAAACC
>CAYGAB010000060.1:0-6343 GCA_964347725.1 uncultured Candidatus Peribacteria bacterium
GTCTCAGCACCTCCTCTCAACCAATGGTTTTCAGAAAACTTGGATTTGACGGAGCCCACAATGAACAAAGACGTGAGCGTGGCCAAGGCCGTGACGATGAAAATTCCTTGATCGGACCACTCAAAAAAACCTTGAAACAGGTAACCGCTCAAAGGAATGAATCCCATGACCTGGAAAGCAATGAAAGTCGCCAAGGCTCCTTTTTTGGGGTTGATGTTGCCTTCGATCACGTGAAATTCGTGGTGGAGCATCATGTGCACCCAAGTGTCTGGGTCACTGGTGATGACTTCTTCCGCTCGCTCCAAATCTTTTCCTGCAAACCCAAAATCGCTCAAAATATCACGGATTTCTTGTTTTTCTTCGGCAGGTTTTTCCCGAATGGATCGGCGCTCCATGTCCGTGATGTGCTTGATGCGTTCGAGTTCGGCTTTGTCGCTGGAGTACTTGCTCACCGCCATAGAAAATCCATCGGCAATGAGGTTGGCAAAGCCCAAAATCAAAATCACAGGCGTGGACAAATTCGCCCCCACCACTCCCGCCACCACGGCAAAAGTCGTCACGGTGCCGTCGATTCCGCCATAAACAAAATCGGGGAGCCAGTTGTACTTGAATTTTTGCATGGCGAACGGATTAAATCTTCCTTAGAATACACCTGACTTTGACCCACTGCGAATGAAAATCATCTGCTGGAATGTGAACGGAATCCGAGCCGTGCTCAAAAAAGGTTTTTTGGATTTTTTGGAGCGTGAAAGTCCTGATGCTCTCTGCATTCAGGAATCCAAAATTCAAGCTCATCAGCTCACACAAGAGATGCAAAATCCCCTGGGTTATTTCAGCGAATGGACTCACGCCAGTCGACCCGGCTACAGCGGAGTCACCACTTTTTCCAAAGACAAAGCGCTTCGGGTTCAAAAAGAATTGGGCGGCGGCGTTCACGATGGCGAAGGCCGTCTCATCCTGACCGAACACCAACTGCAAGACGGCACGCCTTTTTTGTTGATCAATGTTTACATTCCCAATGGAGGCCAGGGCGATCATCGCATTGAATTCAAGCTGAACTACTACGACGAAATGCTGGATTTTCTGGAGCGACTGCGCAAAGAAGGCCACCACTTGGTGATCTGTGGAGACTTCAACACCGCTCACACGGAAATTGACTTGGCTCGCCCCAAAGACAACGAACAAACCACTGGATTTTTGCCCGTGGAAAGAGCCTGGCTGGACAAATTCATTGCCGCTGGCTACACCGATGTTTTCCGCCACTTCAACCCGAATGCTCGTGAAGTTTACTCTTGGTGGAGCTACCGCAGCGGCGCCAAAGAACGCAACGTTGGGTGGAGAATTGATTACTTTTTTGTGAACCCAGAATTTCTGGATCGCGTGAAAAACATGCGCTACCTCCCCAACATCACCGATAGCGACCATTGCCCTTTGGTGCTGGAGTTGGGGTGAGGCTGATAACACGCGCTTGACGTGAATTGATTTGTCGTCCAAAATGCTTTCTTTTAAGCTCAAAAAATGACCGAATTGCGAAATGCAGCCATTGGAGCCCTTGCTATGTTTAGCACAGAAGCCGTGGCCGCCGAACCAGTACCATCTGAACCAGTGAATGAAGGTTCATTGCCTTGTGTGGTTTACGATGTGTATGCGCATGGTGGTTATGTGGATGGTCGTTATGACGAACCTTGGACAGGTGGGCCTAGTCATGTGCTTATTGACTTGATTTCAAAACAACTCAATCCAGACTATCTCAATAATGATATGAGGATTCGTTGTTTGCACGCTTTGGTTGGAATAGAGGGCACTACTCCAAAATCCGATAGTGTGGACTTGGACCTAAGCCTCAGTCTGCCGGAACACAGACTTCAAAATCCGCCATCCGAACCTCTCCCCTCGTTAGATCAGACTTGGCACAGTGATTCTGCGCAGAGTGTCCCTGCCTCTGAAATCAAAGCGAGCGTCAATGCGTGGCTGGCCAAAGAAAATGTTGGCTATTTCCGCCCTGGAGCCCATTATTCCGTGCCCAATCTTGGCAGCTTCTCTAGCGATGAACGTAGAGCAATACAACGTCAACTGGACCGAATGAGTGACACTGGCTACGCAGAAAAACACCCACTGAAGCTTACATCCGCTGAGCAATTCCGCATCAAAACCATACCACAACGCAAAGATCAGCCTGCTTGCGTGACTTTGGCAGGCAATCCTGAGTACTTACGTATTTCAGATCCCACAACTGGGGCTGAGGAACTCGTGACCATCACGGAAGCTTGTGTGCCAAAAGATGAACTGGACGAACGTGTTGAAAAAGCCTTTCAAGATTTAGCTCAACAAAACAAGGATCTTGCTTTTGGCGTGCACGTGCACAATGACACTCCTCCCACACTAGATGAAAAAAATCATGTGAGCGTTTTCATTGTTTTCCCAGATCACATGATTCCAAACCAAAGAGCACTGTGGACAGAGTCTGTTACAGCAGCTGTACGCATTGCGGCCGACTACGTGACCAGCTATTACTACCCAAAGAATGACCACTCTGGGCCACTCAATTTAATTGTGGATTTTGACCGCGATTTCAATGGCAAATATTCAAGTCGCAGTAAGCAACTCAGCTTTAACTCCCTCATCATCGATCGCAATTCTGTGAGGCAATCCGACGAAGATCCACCTCCACATTGGGGGATTGTGCGTGCTGGAGGAGACCACGTCGATCTGCCTTTCCAAGAATTCCCAGGCAATTTTGATGGGACGCTCGAACCTGGGTCGGAATTGAGTAGTGGTTTTCGATACGACTCGTTCGATAGCACACCTAAAAAAACGGCCCGTAAAATGGATCTCAGAGAAGCAGAAGAAGTCTTAGCGGCAGCAATGATAGAATCTCTGGCCAGTGCCTTTGGGCCTAAGAACTCCACAAGTGTTGACTGGAGCACCACTGAGACTTCTCCAATACAGGGTGACCACCTAGAAACCAGTTTAGGCCTGACTCACGCCTGTGCGGAGGTTCCGGTTGGAAAGCATGGTCGCCGTATGAGCCTTGGAGCAGAGTGGAATTTACCTTTTGTGAACGTAGTGGGAGAAGGGCGCCATGCAGCAAAATGCACTCCAAATTTTGGACTTGAAATCAGCGTGGCTGGAGCAGTGACTTTCACCGTGGGAACCAGCAAAGATTAGCCTAGAGTTAGAGTTCAGGTTCGTCCAAATTCACCAGCTGCACCAATCCAAATTCAATCCCGTTCTCTTCTCGGAAAGGCGTGGATTTGTTTTGGCTGAAGTGAGCAGGAATTGCTGGGAAAAAAGCATCGCAGTCAAAGTTTTGGCCGATCAAAGTCAGCACGATACGCTCGCAAGCCGGATGCACAATCGCTTCCTGAAAGAGTTGCGCTCCGCCGATCAGGAAAGCTTCCCCCTCTTGCTCCTCAGCTAAGCTCAAGGCTTCGTCCAGAGAGCCAGCCAGCAAAACACCTTCAGGCAAATCCAAGTCTTTTTGACGACTGATGACGATGTTCAAACGGCCCGAAAAGGGTCGGTATTTCTCAGGAATGGACTCCCAGGTTTTGCGCCCCATGAGGACGGCTCCTCCTTCCGTGGTTTCTTTGAAATGTTTGAGATCGGACGGCAAGTGCCAAGGCAGTGCATTGTTTTTCCCAATGCCTCGGTTGGCGTCCATGGCGGCGATGATGGTGAAGTTCATGGGTGAAGTTTTTGACAACTTGACGTTGCTTTGATATTATTTCGATGTAATCACGATTTGAAATCGTCTGTTGAGGTTCCGTCCTCAAGAGGCGTTTTCTTTATGTACTCAATTTTACGTCGCAAGTCACTGACCAAGGTCAAATTTCCCTTGAGTATACTCCGCAACAAAGAGGAACAATTTTTAGAAGTTGGCACAAGCACCGTAAGCAATTTATTTTTTTCTTGCAAGTGTTTCACTAAGCAATAAAAGTCACCGTCACCAGTGACAATCAAAGCTTTTTCATAGTTTTTATAATCAATCATGGCCTGCAAAACCAATTCCGCATCACAATTTCCTTTCACCTTCCCGTTTTTTAATTCTAAAATCGGCTTAAAAATAAGGATAAAGCCAACGGATTGCAAAAAACTATAAAGTTGTTGTTCCGCTGGACGGAATCCCATGAACATATAAGCTTTTTCAACCCCATAGTGCTCCCTCAAATACTTCCTGAATTTTGCGTAGTCAATCTTCCATCCCAATTCACCAATGGCCATGTGCAAATTTTGCGCATCTATGAAGGTATAATTGACTAAGAGTTTTTGCATGTAGTTTAGATTATCTTAAAGATTTCTTTGCTCCTGCTTCCAGTTTTTTGACCTCCATATCAAAATCAGAAAGGTATTTATTGTCCCGATCTTTTTTGTAGAGTTCATATTCCTGACTCGCCCTTTTCTCAGCCTCTTCTGCGCGTACTTTACCTGCATTTTTCAAAACACCTTGTCCCAAAAGTGCCAGATATTCATCAAGTTTAGCAATCCAATCTTTCATGGTCATGGCCTTTTCGCTTTTGGCTTGTATTTCGGCAAATGAGAGGTACGCATCCACAATACGATTCAGCATTTCCAGCTCTTTCTCATTCAAATAGTTTTTGGCGATGTAAATATCGCGCTGAATCATGTGAAGGCCAGAAAAATTCGTCAGCCCCATCATTGGCTTCTTTCTGTCTGCACGCTCAGCGATCAATTCAGCGGCCGTTTTTCCGCTCACGGCAAAGTGCATCTTGTTTTGAACAGTCTTAAAAAACAGCTCGGTTTCTTTGGCATTTTTCAGATAATCAATACTGGTTGCATAAATGTCAGTCACCTTTTGGTAGAGCATCCGTTCGCTCGAGCGGATATCGCGAATGCGCTCCAACAGCTCCTCAAAATAGCGTGATTTATAGCCACCCTGCTTGAGACGTGCGTCATCCATAGTAAAACCCTTGACCATATACTCCTTGAGTCGATCGGTTGCCCATTGGCGAAAAAGCGTGCCTCGTTCTGAATTAACCCGATAACCTACCGCTACAACAGCTTCCAAGCTATACATTTTCGTATTGTATTTTTTCCCGTCCGCCGCAGTTGTCAAGAAATCCTTTACAACTGAATCTTGGCTTAGTTCTTTGTCTTCAAATATATTCTGCAGATGTAAACTGATGTTTTGTTTCGTTGTACCAAAAAGTTCCGCCATAAGTTTTTGGCTAAGCCACACGTTTTCATGCTCGAAACGAACCTCAACACGGGTCTTCCCGTCCCCAGTCTGGTACAAAATGATTTGTGGTTTATCGTCCATACATTTGGTGATTAAGGGTTATCAATTTCAACTGTCTACAAATTGTAGACAGTTACACCGCCACCTTAAACCTAATGAACGGATCGTGTTCGTAGCCCAGGATTTTGAAGTCCTCGAATTTGAGATCCCAGAAGGGTTTTTTGGCGATTTCTAGGCGTGGCAAGGCTTTTGGCATGCGCTTGAGCTGTTCTTGTAGACCTTCCACGTGGTTGAGGTAAATGTGAGCGTCGCCCATGGTGTGGGTGAAAATTCCAGGTTCAAGACCGCATTCTTTGGCCACCATGACCATCAGCAAAGCGTAACTGGCGATGTTGAAAGGGACTCCCAAAGCAATGTCCGCGCTGCGCTGGTAAAGCTGACAGTCCAAGCGTCCGTTGACCACGTAAAACTGAAAAAACATGTGACAAGGTGGAAGCGCCATTTGGTCGAGTTCGCCCACGTTCCAGGCGTTCACAATGATGCGCCGCGAATCCGGATTGGTTTTGATGGTGTCGATGGCTTGCTGAATTTGGTCGATTTTGCGACCGTCTTTGGTCTCCCATCGTCGCCATTGTTTGCCGTAAATCGGCCCGAGTTCGCCGTTTTCATCCGCCCAAGCGTCCCAGATTGGCGTGTGTTGAGTTAAGTCATCATTGATGTTGGTGGACCCGCGCAAAAACCAGAGCAATTCCCAAAGCACCGCGTCGAACAAAACTTTTTTGGTGGTCAAGAGCGGGAATCCTTCGCGTAAATCGTACTTGCGCTGCATCCCAAAAACAGAAATCGTGCCTGTGCCAGTTCGATCTTCTTTTTTTTCGCCCTTTTCCAGGACTTCTTGAACGAGAGAAAGGTATTGTTTCATGAGGAGGGGAAAGTCGTCCAGATTGTACCCGAATTTTGTTTCAAACCAAATGCTCGACCAAAATTTTCACCCCCAGCAAAATCAAAATGACTCCTCCGAGCAGTTCAGCTTTGGACGCCAAGTGGTCTCTGAATTTTCGTCCTGCCCAGACCCCAAATGCAGAAAGTAAAAAGGTGATGATGGCCACTCCCAGCGCCGTTTTCCAGATTGAAACTTCCGTC
>CAYGAB010000061.1:0-6295 GCA_964347725.1 uncultured Candidatus Peribacteria bacterium
GATTTAAGTTTTCGACTTACGCCACTTGGTGGATTCGTCAGGCCATCACTCGTGCAATTGCAGATCAAGCTCGTACCATTCGAATTCCGGTTCACATGGTGGAGACCATCAACAAGCTCACCCACACTCAACGGCGTTTGATGCAGGAGCTGGGTCGTGAGCCTCTCATTGAGGAATTGGCCGTGGAAATGGAGATGGACGAGAAGAAAGTTCAACACATTTTGAAAATTTCTCAGGACATTGTTTCTTTGGAGGCTCCTGTTGGTGCGGAAGAAGACAGTAAATTGGGGGATTTCATTGAAGACGACGAAGCTTTGTCTCCTTCAGATCAAACGGGCCGGCAGTTGATCAAGGAGAGCATTCATGAGATGTTGCAGTACCTTTCTCCGCGCGAACGTAAAATCATTGAAATGCGATTTGGACTCAAGGATGGCATTGGCCACACTCTTGAAGAGGTAGGAAATGAATTTGGTGTGACTCGTGAGCGCATTCGACAGATTGAGGCCAAGGTGCTTCATAAGCTTCGGGAACACCCGAAGAGTGTTAAAATTCGTTCTTATTTCTAAACAATTAACTTTTTAATTATGGCTAAAGCTAAAAGCACGACTTCATCTCAAGACGACCAAGAGGTTTTGGTTTTGACCCGTGATGGGTTGAAAACTCTCGAGGAAGAACTTCAACAGCTCAAAACGGCTGGCCGCAAGCAAGTGGCGGAACGTTTGAAAGAAGCGATCAGCTACGGAGATCTTTCTGAAAATTCTGAGTACGAAGAAGCCAAGAACTACCAAGCTTTTGTTGAGGGACTAATCATGGAGCTTGAATACATGATCAAGAATTCCAAAGTGGTGGATGAAAACGATCATTCTAAACAAGTGGTTGAAATTGGCACCAAAGTTAAGGTCAAAAATTTGACCACTGGAGATTCCTTTGAAGTCACCATTGTTGGAGTTACAGAAGCAGATCCTTTCAATTCTCGCATGTCCAGTGAGTCACCTTTGGGATTGGCTTTGATGGGAGCTCGCACTGGAGATAAGGTGTCCGCAAGCACGCCAAATGGAACTATGGAGCTTGAGGTGTTGGGCTTGAGCTAGTTTTAGTGAATCGTTTGTAGAGTAGGAGGCTTCCCACACAGGTGCTCAATGCAAAGAGTATCAAGGGAAGCCTCAAATTTTGGAATAGAAAAATGGTGTCGTCTCCTTTTATGAATTCTAAAAGAAAGGAGAATGCAGAAAAGCCAGTCATTAAAATAAGGCTAGGGTTTCCTTCTTCTCGCCAAAAATCATATTTATTTTTAAGCCTGTTGAATCCGTAGAGTAAAAGGCCCAGTCCAAGGATTGCGTAGAGTTGAGTTGGGTGCACTGGCACGGTGTACTTAACGTTGTAGAGTTCGTAGCGGACTCCCCATGGCAATTCCGTTGGGGTCCCGTAATCGTAGCCTCCTAGGAAAGCTCCAAAATCTCCGATCATCATGCCGACGATGACGGGCACAACAAGAGCATCTGCCCATCTCCAGCCTGATTCGGATTGTTTTTTGATTTGCCAAGTTAGGGCGAATAGGAACCCAAATAAAGCTCCCCAAAGAGAGAATCCTCGGTCCCAGATGGAGATGAAATTCAGAAAGGTTCTAAAATCCAAACCAGGAAAATAAAGGTCTGGATTCATGAAGAAAAACACAATTCTTGAGAACATGAGTGCGAAAAAAACGCAAAAAGAGCCGTGTTCTATGAAAATATTGAAGTTCACGCGTGCGCGTTTCAATCTTTGCACGGCCAAATAACTTCCAATTAAAAGGGCCAGTACCGCAAAAACCCAAAAAGTTTGAAGAGAAACGTAGCCGGATTCGTAGAGAAATGGGATCAATTCTAGAGGTTAAAAACTAGTCCTGCACTGATGACGATTCCTAGTGGGATTGCCATCAGGTTTGCCCACTTTTGATACCGTAGGTATTGAATGCGCAAAGCCAGCACAATATACCAGGCAAAGAGGCAGATGAGGAGTTTTCTGAGCACGGGAATTTGAAGCAAGTCGATGGCATTTGGGATTTCAAAAGGAAGTTTTTTTGCAAAAGCGTAGTAACTTAAAAAATAAACGCTGAGATACAGGCCGAGAACCCAGCCTAAAAATTGAGTGATTTCTTCTGTAAAGTAGGGTTCTGGAGCTTGGTGACTTTCCAGTTCTTTTGTGATTGGGGCGAGTTTTGCAGCTTTTGAATTTCTGGTGTTTTTTATCTCCTGAAGGGCTTTGCCCAATTGATTTTTTTGTTCTTTCACCGCTTCTAGAGCTTGTTTTGCTGCGGCTCTGTCCTCTTTTTTGCTGTTGATCCAGAGTTTTCTTGTGGCCCAAATTTGAGTTTTCAGGCTGGCGATTTGTTTCTTGATGACTTTTTCTTCAGGAGAGGGCAACCATTTGGCTAGAAGTTGAGCCATGGCTTTGACAAATCGACTTTCTGAATGGCTCCAAGCTTGTTCTATTTTTTCTAGGTCGTCGGTCAGGAGTGCTTGAGGTTCGTGATTGCTTTGGAGTTGAACCATGAGCTGGGCGGTTTCCATGTGAACTTTTTTTTGTTCTTCGCTCATGATTTCTTTGTGCAGAAAAAGCTCTTCATCTTGGACTTTTTTCAGCAATTCTTCTGTGGTGTGCTCGATGTAATCAAGGTTGGTGCTGCTTCGAATGCGCATCAATTTGTCCACGTAGGTTTGCACGTTTTTCTGGCTGCTTGGGTTCATTTTCTCAGAGTAGAGGCTCAAGAGATTTTTGATTTTTTCCAGAATGAAATCCACTTGTTTGAGCAAGCTTTGGCGTTTTTCGTCAAATTTTTGTTGGGTGAGGTCTTGAATTGGGCCGTTCGCAGGGTTTTGTCGGTTTGGATCCAGCAAGGAAAGATCTTCTTTGCGTGCTTTTTCCTTTTCCTCTTCTGTTGCGCCTAGGTTCACCAGGTAGGCCACGTCGAATTGATATTCTTCTTTGAGTCTTTGGTGGGCCTTGAATCGGCTGGACGCCGGGACGGTTCCCACGATTTTTTGACCATTTTTGTCGTAGGCTTCGAATTCAAATTTTTGAAGTTCTGAGGAAGTGGCGGGCTCTTGGCTCACGCTTTGACTGGGGCTTTCTGAGATTTTTTCGATCCCCAAAAGCGATATGCCAAAGGCATTGAGCTGGTGTCGTGCGTCATCTTCGCTCTGGGCGCCAATGACTCCACTCAACTTTTTCCCCGCTTGATTAACTGCGGTGTACTGAAACTGTGCCATGAGGCGTGGTGGAATTAGAGCGTTTGAGTCTTTGGCTGGCTTCAATCAAGCCGAAAAACAAAGGATGAGGTCGGTGAGGTCTGGACAGAAATTCTGGGTGGAATTGAGACCCAATCATGAAAGGATGGTTTTTGAGTTCAGCAATTTCAACTAGGTTGGCATCCTCAAAAATTCCAGACACTTGCCAGTCGCTTTGGCTCAATTTATCTCGAACGGCATTGTTGATTTCGTAACGGTGACGGTGCCTTTCCGTGATCATTTCAGTGCCGTAGAGCTGGTGCGCCAAAGTGTTTGCTTGAAGCAAGCAAGGGTAAGCTCCCAATCGTAGCGTTCCGCCTTTGTCTCGGCCCTTGTTCTGACCGGGCAGAAAGTGGATGGCGTATTTGGAGGGATCCAGCTTGCCTTCTTCGTCGAATTCTTCCGATGTGATTTCTGGATCTTTGAGGAAGTGACGGGCGTATTCCATGGTCATGATTTGCATTCCCAAGCAGATTCCCAGGTAAGGCACTTGATTTTCTCGAGCGTAGCGGGCGGCGGCCACTTTTCCTTCAATGCCACGGCTCCCAAAGCCCCCAGGCACTAAAATTCCATCCACAGATTTGAGCGACTCCCAGGCTTTTTCATCGTCTTGCTCGAGTTTTTCAGAGTCGATCCAAACCAAGTTCAAGTCCAAATCCTGGTGATAACAGGCAATTTTTAAAGATTCGATCACGGAGAGGTAGGCGTCGTCCAGGCCCGTGTATTTTCCCACCAAGGCGATGGAAACGGGTTCGCGCTTGGCGGTTATTTTACTCACCAGCGTTTCCCAATCTTCTAGGAGTGGATTCACCTTTCCAAGGTGCAATTTGTTGGCGATGAGTTCGGCCATTTTGTATTCGTTGAAACGCAGCGGCACTTCGTAGATGGATTTGCAGGTTAGGGCAGGAATCACGCAGTCGGCCTCCACGTCGCAAAAGAGAGAGATTTTTTTGATCAATTCGATGGGGATGGCCTTGTCGGCTCGGGTGAGGATGATGTCTGGCTGAATTCCAATGGAACGCAACTCTCGAACGGAGGCCTGTGTTGGTTTGGTTTTTAGTTCTTTGGACGCTTTCAGGTAAGGCAGAAGGGTGAGGTGCACAAACAGCGTGTTTTCTTTTCCGAATTCGTGACGCATTTGGCGGATGGCTTCCAGGTAGGGCAAGCCTTCAATGTCTCCCGTGGTCCCCCCAATTTCAAGCATCACAATTTTTGCGCCGCTTTGACGGGCCGCTTCTTTCACACGATTTTTGATGGCTTCGGTGATGTGAGGGACGATCTGGATCGTGCCACCTAGAAAGTCGCCGCGTCGTTCTTTTTGCAAAACTTCCATGTAGATTTTCCCTGTGGTGACAGAAGAGTGTTCGTTCAAATGCTCGTCGATGAAGCGTTCGTAGTGTCCTAAATCCAGATCAGTTTCTGCGCCATCGTCCGTGACGTAGACTTCTCCGTGTTGAAAGGGGCTCATGGTGCCGGGGTCCACATTCAGATAAGGATCCAACTTCATCGTGAAGACCTTGAATCCGGACGCTTTCAGGAGCGCTCCGATGGAAGCGGTTGCGATTCCTTTCCCCAAACTGGAACAAACGCCTCCTGTGACGAAGATGTATTTGGTTGGCATGATCCTTTTAAAAAACTATTCGGGATCAGTATAGCGCTTGAAGGCTGAATTGCAATTGATGTTTGGGTGGACTTTTAGAACCATTTGGCCTCAAAGGCTCGGTACAAAAAGCTAGACATTTCTGCCCTGTTTAGGTTTTTGAAAGGTTCAAAACTGCCGTCTTTTCTTCCCGTTGCCACTCCGTCTTTCATGGCCAATGCCACGGCCCAGGCGTAGTCGTCTGTGGTGCGAACGTCATCGGGGAGTTCGCTTTGAGTGAAATTGTAGTAAGTCTTTCCAGCGGCTTTTGCCATCACTTGGATGAAGTCGGCGCGAGTCATGGGGCTGACTCCATTGAAGCTGGTGCCAGAAATCCAGCCTTTGGATTCTGCCCATTTTACGTGAGGAGCGTACCAAGCGGATTTGTCCAGATTGAAGAAATTTGTTTCAAGATCGGCGCTTTTTGCGGATTCTTCATTTCCTGAGGCACGCACCATGAGCACAATCCCTTGAGCCCAGTTCGTGGTTTTCAGAGGGGAAGCGGTGGTGGCGGAAGTTCCTGTGATGAAGCCTTTTTCATAAGCCCAGCACATGGAATCTTCGTACCAACCTTGAACGTCGGTGAAGGGATGGGTGCAGGTTTCATCAGCGATAACTTCCACGACTTCAACTGTTTCTACGACTGCTTCAACAACAGGTTCTGTTTCGGCAATAGGTGTTTCTGCAATCACTTCTTCCTCAACGGCGACTTCTTCGACCACCACTTCTTTTTGAACGCTGGCCGGGTCCGTCTTGAGGGTGAGGCTGCGAACTTCTTGGTCGTCCCAAGGGTTGGAGCGTTTTTGGATCAGAAATTTGCCTTCTAGGGGAAGGTAGTCTGTGGCCTTGGCTTGGTAATTGCTTTCGCCAAGAGGAGATGGGCAGAGGAAGGCTTCCTCAAACGCAAAACATTCGACTTCTCCTTTTTCACCCATGGTGACGGTGGCTTCTGTGATTGGGTCATTCGACTCGTTTTCTAAAAGAATTTTTGTGCTGTATTGCACGGTGAGTTCTTTGGCATAAAAATTGACGATGGCCGTGTCTTCTGAGGAAAAAATGGCATCGGCGACGTTTTTGGCTTGGAGTAAAACATTCCGTTGGCTGACGTAGCCTTCCGGACGTAAATTCATTTGATAAGATCCGCTTTGAGAAAATTTCAATTCGTAGTAGCCTTCCGTGTTTTCTTCCATGCTGCTCAGGCTGCCACTGGATTCCCCACTGGTGGAAATGTCCAAGTCTGCTGTGGTGAGTCCGCTCAAGAAAAACCCATCCTCAGTTTTTGGGCTGAGGTAGGCGTAATATCCGCTGCTGGCCGTTGGATTCACACTGAAGCTGCCTTTCAGTAAATCGTTTTGGTTTTCTAAATAAAAAGCAGAGCCTAGGCCAAGGC
>CAYGAB010000062.1:0-6096 GCA_964347725.1 uncultured Candidatus Peribacteria bacterium
GCTCTGCTCAGCTTTTTAACAGGGATAATCAGCCCCTTTGCGCTCGTCCCATTGTCTGAAGCAGAAGGCACTGAAACCACAACAACAGAAGAGCCAGCAACAACCACAACAACAGAGCCTGCAAAGCCCACAACAGAAGATACAAAGGCAGCTGGCGCAAGCATCAGTTCCGCCTTCGCCAAGGACGGAGGAAAAGTGTGCACCATCAATTTTGCTTACTCGGACAATGCCGCACAAGACCACGACACCAACAATGAAAAAGCCAGCAAAGAAAACATTAAAACCTTAGATGATGAAGCAGCCGTAAAAATTTCCGAAGGGCGCGTGGCTTGTGGAAAAACAAACACCTACACCAAATATGTTGAAAAAGGCGACTGCACGGACAATGGAGTGGTGGTGACAGAAACCTCAGAAATCATAGGGCGCAACGTGAACTTAGAAGAGGGGAAAAACAAAGTGGTCAGCGTCTACAAAGGCAGCTGCTGCTTCATCGTCAAAGAAATCACCGATGAAAAGGGGGCGCCAATCGACTACGACTGCGAAGAAACCCGCGACGTTTATTTTGAAGAAGGCGAAGACGCATTTGCCACCTGCAACGCTGGGGCTTTGAACTGCCAAAAACGCCAATGGATCATTGGCACCAGTGGAATTGGCATCATAAAAGTCTACGTGAAACTGCTCTACACTTGGGGCGCTGGAATCGTTGGATTCATTGCCGTGGCCGTGATAGTGGTGAGCGGGATACAGATTTCACTATCTGGAGTCAGTGGAGACATCACGGAAGCCAAAGACCGCATCACTCAATCCATCATGGGAATTGTTCTGCTCTTCCTTTCCGCCATCATACTTTACGTCATTAATCCTGACTTTTTCGGATGATCAAAACTTTAATCCTCAGTTTAGTCGCATTTTTTGCTCTCAGTTTGGCAAGTCCTTTGACTTTGGCTGCATCAGAAACGGACCCGGCCGAAGACCCAAGCCCGACTTATTACGTGCCAAAACCTGACTTTTTGCCTGGCCCAAGTGGAACCGAACAAACGGGCCGCTCCGTTCAAGATTACGTTCTCAACACCACCGTTCCTCGCACCATCAACATCATCGCTGGGGTATTTGGAATTTTGGCTTTTCTTGGAATCATGGTTTCCGCCATCAAAATGCTGACGGCTTTCGGCAACGAAGACGACGTCACCAGCGCAAAAACCACTTTGCGTTACTCCATCACGGGTTTTGCCGTGATCATTTTTGCCTACGCCATCGTCTCCATTGTGGTGTCCATTGCCCTTCCGGCTGGAGAAGAAAGCCCCCCAGGAGACCAAACTCAAACCTGGACTGAATGGATAATCCCTCCTGTTTATGCAGAAAAAAGCACCATAGACACGCTGCTGCCAAGCCAATCGGAATTCATTGCCGACCCCGAACGTGGAGTGTCTGTGCCAGAAGGAGACATCCTAAATGAAGTCCTCCCGGCCGTGGTCAGCAACATGTTTTATTTTGTCGGATTTCTGATTTTCATAGGATTTGTGTATGGAGGAATACTTCTTGTCATTGGCCGTGGAAACGAAGAAGAAATTGGCAAAGCAAAAACCTTGGTCGCTTACAGTGCCATTGCTTTGGCCATCATGTCCGGCGGCTACGCCATCATTTACGGTTTGGCCAGTCTAAACCTAACGAACGACAGCTCCACAGATGAAGACAACGTCTACACGGAAGCCACTCAAGAACAACTTTAATCCCATGAATAAAAAACACCTCCTCTTCACGATTCTAGTCGCCATTGGATGTTCAAGCCTGATCAGCTTTCACCCTGAAGCCTTTGCTGTGATTCAACTCGATGACTCCTTCAGGCCAAGCACCTTGCCAAATTTTGACGAAACCATCAACAAAGCATTGGAAGCAGCAGCCGACGAAGACCAGTCGGGGGAATCCATTGCCACCACCGCCACCATTCTCGTGGTGGGAAAACTTTTGAGCCAAATCTTAGTCTTTGTTGGGTCCTTAACCATCATTTTCCTTATCCTTTCGGGAATCAACTACATTTTGGCCTTTGGAAAGGACGAACGCATTGAAAGAGGAAAACGAGGAATTTTCTGGTCACTCATGGGTCTTGTGATCGTGTTGCTTGCTTACGCCAGCGTGAAAGGCGTCATGGGGATTTTGCTACAACTTGACTCTTCCGCAACTTAATGTAAAATGCCCGTACATGAAACGATTTCTTCTTTTCAGCATCCTCGGAATTTTACTGACGGCTTGCAGCAACACTCAGTTGCAAAAAGCTTCCAATGGCCTGGCCTCAAATATTTGTGAATCTCTTAAAAATGGATCCACGGAATTCAATTGGCGTGCCTACCATTTCAAATCCAAAGACGACGTGGACCGCTACCTAGACAGCATCAGAGACACGGAAGATTTCAATTATCTTGTGATCCAAACCCGAAAAAACATAGAAAAAAACTGCCCAAAAGCCCTAAAAGCCGCCAACTTAAAATCTGCCGACCTGGTGGACAGTTTGCTGTAAAACTAAGCAGTTTCTTCTGGCAAAGCCGGGAACAAAGGGTCTCCAAGATACACCGTCACACCGTCCATTCCGCCCAACTGATCAAGGGCTTTTTCAGATGCTTCAGGAGTGAAAGGCGCTAAAACCTTGGCCAAAACTCGGCACAAATGGAGTAAACTCCCCATCACGGGCGCCAAACGTTCCGAATTGTTTTTCGCCAATTCCCAAGGCTTCTCGTCTTCAATGGTTTTATTCCCTTCTCGAGCCAAAACCAAAACCGCTTCCAAAGCCGCCTTACAATCAAAATCGGCCATGTTTTTATTCACGGCTTCTTGCATCTTGGCAACACTCTCAAGAAAAGTTCCGTCGCCCTCAGGCACTTTCCCTTCAAAGTACTTCACCGTCATGGCAATCACCCGACGCATCAAATTGCCGATGGTGTTTTGCAGATCATCTTGGTAGACGGACCTGAACCGAGCCATGGAAAAATCGCCATCCTCGCTCGTGGGAATTTCCCGAAGCAAGTAGTAACGCAAAGCGTCCACTCCAAAAGTTTTCGCCACCGCAAAAGGATCAACCACGTTCCCCAAAGATTTGCTCATTTTTTGCCCTTCCGCCGTGATGAACCCGTGAATCAAAACCTGTTGAGACGTGGGCAAATCGGCCGAAAGCAACATGGCCTGCCACATCGCCGATTGTTGACGCAGATTGTCCTTGCCCGCAATCTGAACACCAGGCCACCACTTTTTAAAATTCTCCTCGTCGTGAGGCCAGCCCAAAGTAGAAATGTAATTGATTAAAGCGTCAAACCAAACGTACATGACCTGTTCAGAATCATCTGGAACTGGAACTCCCCAAGGCATTTTGCTCTTGAGACGAGAAATGCTGAAATCCTCCAATCCACGCTCCACAAATTTCTGAATTTCTGTGAGACGATGCGCCGGCAAAACAAAATCAGGCCGATCTTTGTAGAGCTTGAGCAGAGCTTCCTGATATTTTGAAAATCGGAAAAAATAGTTTTCTTCGTCGATCTTCTCCATGTCCATGTTCGGATGAATGGGGCAACGGCCGTCTTCCAACTCAGAATCGGTTTTTTCAAGCTCGCAGCCCACGCAGTACTTCACTTGGTAGCTTTTTTTGTAGATATCGCCTTTGGCCAAACATCGCTTCCAAAATTCCTGAGCCGCCGCCTTGTGCTCCACATTGGTCGTTCGAATGAAAGCCGTGGTGCAAATATTGAGCGCCGAGGTCAACGCCTCAAAACGAGCCGCCATTTCATCACAATAAACCTGAGGATCCTTGCCCAACTCCTCCGCTTTTCTAAAAATCTTCACTCCGTGTTCGTCCGTTCCCGTATTAAAAAAAAGCTCCTTCCCTTGCGCCACTTGCCATCTCGCCAAGGCATCCGCCTGCACCAACTCCAAAGCAAAGCCCATGTGCGGGTCCGAATTCACATAAGGCAAAGTGGTGGTAAGGTAGAAATTCATGAGTGAGCTGGAAATGCTCACCGATTATCAAACTAATTGATGACAAAAGCAATCTCTTGATGTAAAGTTTCGCCTTTCATTTAAAAATGGCCCCAACTCAAATCGACTGGCTACGCGACGAACCGAAAACCCCTTCTAACCCGGAGGAGTTGCGTAGTGCCACCTACGGAAACGAAAGTGCACTGGCCACTTTGGGAAACCTATTCGTGGAATCTAGCCATGAAAATTTGCTAATGAGAGTACAGCAGATCATGAGTCGATTGACCACATTTCTCAAAACAGATTTTGCACAACTCATGATCAACTGGCCAAGACTAAGCTCATCTGAGAAAGAGATATTCATAAAAATGCAAACCATCTTATCGGAAGAATTGAACCTTATTTTGGGACTTCTACAGGCGGAAATCAGGTCCACAACGGCAGAGCAACCTTGGTTGAAAGTGATGAGCCCCTGGACCGATTTACTCAAGCCAGAAGGGTTAAGAGACAGATTGATCTGCAGCGTGAAAGAGGGCCAAGAAGTATTGTCTTATTTCGGAATGTCAGCAGCCATTGCCGAAGAAGAACCACGGTTTGCAACATTAGACTTTGACGAAACACCAGCAATAAAATCTTACGCATGGATTGCCAAAGTGGACCCTTTGGACCAAGAGAAATACAGTGATTACTGGAATGACAGGCTATTGGTGGAAGCAAAAATGGGGCGACAAACAAGTAAGGTGAATCAATTGGTCGGCCTGCGTTCTGAATCACTAGCAAATGAGTTGGATGTGACTGCCATGCGTGAAACAAAAGACCAACAATTGTCTAAAGCTTGCAAATTTTTGAGTGAGTGGATCCGCCAGCATTCACAAGGACTCACGGGAGAAATGGCGACCACTGACTTCAAAACATGGCGCATTCAATGCCACATCATGAATCTAGACAATCTGGGGGAAGTCTTGGTTTTTTTAAATGCAGCCGAACACTTAAAGATCCATCGCCCAGATTTATTCCTCAGGATGCTAGGATTTGAACCTGCTCACCATTACACAGAAACGGCAAAACCAAGTGCATTTTTTGGGTCTACTTTTCATTTGGCAATCACAAGAACACTTCAAATGACACTCCCGGACAATGAAGGGATAAAACCCATCAGAAATCGCACGGCACAACTGCTTGAGTTCGAGACAAACAACGCTGCTCTACTCTACATTCCAGCAGAAGAAATCTGTCATTTGATGAGAAATCCAACCGCAAACACAAGCATTGCAGAAGCGGGCATACCATTCATCATCATGCTGAGCTTCATGATCCCTGCTTACCGAATCCGTGAGGCTCTTGAAAGACAACTATCGGATATTTCAGTGGACGATTTTGACGCAAGTTGCGAGCAAATCAAAACAGCCAGCCCAGATAAAATCTGCAAAATCATTGAGGCGATTCCACCAGCCCTACAAGGAGATGCTAGCGTGAAAGCAAATCTCCAGCATCGATTGAATCAACAAGTAAGTGCAGAAGAAATCATTGCAGACATACGCTCCAAAGAAAAATTAGAAGCCCTCCTGAAAATTTGGACTGCTCTACCTGATAAAGAGCTTCTGACAGATGAATTTTTTGAATTTTTGAAAAAATGTCTGACACAAACAATCAGCCCGAAAAAGCTACGGGCGCTATTCAATGCTCACGTGTATATAGGAACACACCAATGGTTAGAGTGGATGGGAGAAGCAGAAGAAGACGTGTACACTGAGAGGCATTATACGGAGGAATATCAGTCTACAGTTGCAGGACCCTCTGGCGAAGGAGCGGTGCCCATATCGGTCGACAGAGTCGAGCGAACCCTCGTCATAGAGTCACGCAGAAAAGTGATCCGCACATTACTGGAACGTACAGAAACCTTTGAAGGATTCCAATCACAACCTGCATTATTTTTCCGTCAGTTAGCACCAGAATTGCTCAAAAAGAAAGCCTAGCCACCTCCAGTGTGATACAAGACAAAATCAAAAACGGGTAGATTTTCGCCTTCTTTGATGCTGCGTTCCAGGCGTTTCATGGCTTGGCCAAAACTGACTTGGCCCGTAGAACTGATCTTGCTGACCTCACAAACCGCCGCGACTTCGGGATCTTTGGAGT
>CAYGAB010000063.1:0-6066 GCA_964347725.1 uncultured Candidatus Peribacteria bacterium
GTTTGAGTGCAATTTCCGTTAGGTTTGGGTCTAAGCTTTTTTCGAACCGTTGAGAGGCGTCTGTCCTCAGGCCAAGTCGAGTGGAACTCTTGCGGACGGCAATGGGATTCCATGTGGCTGCTTCTAACATGACTTCTGTTGTGGATTCAAAAGTGCCGGACTTGAGCCCACCTTTGATTCCGGCGAGTCCAAGGATTTCATCGGCTTCATTGGTCACAAGCGGGTCGCCTTCTTCCAACAATTGTTCCTCACCGTCCAGGGTGATGAGTCGTTCGCCGGCCCTGGCTTTTCGTGCTCGTAGGAAATTAGAACCCACCATTTTTTTGTCGAAGGCGTGCATGGGCTGGCCCAATTCCAACATGACATAATTGGTGATGTCCACCATGACGTTGTGTGGATTCATGCCTCCTGCTTTGAGGCGTTTTTGCATCCATTCTGGTGAGGCCTGAGTTGAAATTCCGCTCACCACGCAGGCGGAAAATCGCACCGCGACCTCTTTGTCCACAATGTCCACGGACATGTCTTGTTTGCCTTCTTGTTTCATGCTTTTGCCGACTAAGTCTTCAATTGATTTGAGAGGCTGATTCAACATGGCGGCAATTTCTCTGGCCATTCCGTAGTGTCCCCACAGGTCTGGACGGTGGGTCAGCGACTTGTTGTCTATGTCCAGTAAGATTTCTGTTTTTCCAAGAGCCTCTGCTAAAGCGGCACCAGGGGCAACTTTCAGATGAGACATGTCGGCGATTCGCACTTCCGTGCTGCCCTCGGGGTTGTCGCTTTCTAGGCCGATTTCTTCTCCAGCGCAGATCATTCCAAAACTTTTTTCACCACGAATTTTGCTTTCCGTGAGCTGCACGGGGTCGCCTTTCCCTTGCCAGCGCACCCAAGCTCCGGGGAGTGCCACGGCCACCAGCATGTTTTCTTTTAGGTTTCGCCCTCCGCAGACAATTTGAATTGAAGCCGGCCCACCAATGTCCATTTGAACCAAGTTCAAGCGGTCGGCATCGGGGTGTTTTTTCAGTTCTACAATTTTCCCGATCACCATTTGTTCGTAGGCTTCGGCGGTGTTCTCAACTCCTTCTACTTCGGCGGTGTGTCGTGTGACCAAAAGTCCCAGATCTTTTGGGCTGAGGTCCGTGGGAATTTCCACAAAATCTTTGATCCAGTCTAGAGAAAGTTTCATTAGAATTGTTGATTAAATCGGAGGTCGCCGCTGGTGAGGTGACGAATGTCGTCGATTCCGTAGCGCATCATGGTGAGCCGAGTCAGGCCAAATCCAAAAGCCCACCCTTGGTATTCGTTTGGATCCAAGTTTCCGGCTTTCAAGACGTTGGGGTGCACCATTCCGCAGCCCATGAATTCGATCCATCCGCTGTGTTTGCAGACACGGCAGCCGGCTTCAGAGCAAAAGACACAAGACATGTCCAGTTCCATGCCGGGCTCCACAAAAGGAAAGTATCCTGGTCGAAAACGAATCTTCATTTCTTTTCTGAACAAACGGCTCAAGAATTCGGTCATGACTCCTTTTAGATGAGCGAGCGAAATGTTCTTGTCGATCAAGAGCCCTTCCACTTGGTCAAAGGTGTGTTCGTGAGATGCGTCCGTGGCTTCATTTCTAAACACGCGTCCTGGCACCACGATTCGCAGCGGAGCGCCGTATTTGTGCATGGCTCGAATCTGGTTTGGGGAGGTGTGCGTGCGCAAGACCAAATGGCCTTCTTTTGGGTCGGGAGCTTGATCTATAAAAAAGGTGTCTTGCATGTCTCGTGCTGGGTGGTGTGCTGGAATGTTCAGTCCTTCAAAATTGTACAATTCACTTTCAATTTCAGGGCCGTCCACGATTGCAAAACCCATTTGTTTGAAAATCTCTTCCACTTCGTGTTGAACCTGGTACAAAGGGTGAATGTGGCCCCGTTCAAATTTTTCTCCAGGTGCCGTCATGTCCAGCCAATCTTCTGCTAGAGACTTGGCAATGGCCTCGTTCTCCAGAGTTTTTCGGCGCTCTTGAATCAGTTCTTCGAGCTTCACTTTCAATTCATTCACGGATTTTCCAAAGTTTTTTTTCTCGTCCTCGGACAGGTCTTTGAGGCTTTTTAAAAGCTCGGTGACGCGGCCGTTTTTGCCCAAAAAATTGCGCTCGAGTTCTTTGAGCTCATCCAAAGATGAGGTTTCTTCAATGGAAGAGGCGGCTTCTTTTTGTAAGGTGTGCAAAGAGGTGTTCATAAAACTTTTGTGGCGTCATTCTAGCAGAGCGAAATTCAGGTGTATAGATTAGGAGTAATCTTTGAGCAGCATGATGTTGCCGTGATTTTTGGTTTTTTCGTAGTATTTTTTGTCGGCGGTCAGGAAAGTTCCGCCCTTGTTCAATGCCAAAGCGTGGTAGGAGGCGTCGTAAAAAGTCACGCCTGGACATTTTTTCATTATTTCAAAAGCTGAATGGCTTATCTCCAGCGTGAGACTTGCTTCTCTTAGGTGCAGCATTTTGAAGTTAGAATATTTCTCTGAAGCAAGGTCGGGATCGAAGCTTCTTCCTAGGTAATTGTTGACTTCCCATTCCAGTAGTTGAGGAACAAGTATTTCTAGCCGGTCACTCATGAAATCTTCTTGCATTTTCACTATCTGTTTTCTGTCCTCCTCTTCTTTCACGCACCATTTGATCATGACGGAGCTGTCTGGAATGATTGGAGGCCTAAGATCTGTCTTCATGGAGTGTCTTTAAAATTTCTTTGCTTGTGTGGACTCGCTCCTCTTTTCTGATGGATTCATTCAGATTTTCTATGGCTTTTCTACGACTCCAGTTTGTGAATTTTTCTTCAACCGCTGCGTTCACAAAATCGCTCCTTTCACCTGAAGGAATGGTGCTGAGTTTTTCCAGCAAACTCATGCTGATCATGAAATTGGCGCGTTTTCGTTGAGTGGTGTGTCTTTTCATGTGTCATTTTATTACACACCCATCTTACTCACTATTCTTGGGCTGGTCAAACAAAAACCCCCACACGTGGCGGAGGAATTGTTGTTCAGACGAAGTCTCGTTTTTGACGAGGATTAGCGAACGGCGTCCTTCAAAGATTTTCCAGCCTTGAACGCAGGAAGCGTCATGGCAGGGATCTTGATGGACTGACCTGGATTTCGTGGGTTCACTCCAGTACGAGCGGCACGTTTGGAAACTCGGAAGGTTCCAAATCCAGTGAGGGTCACGTTCTTCCCAGTCGAAAGAGAGGAGGTGATGGCCTCAAGGACAGCCTCCAAAGCGATGGAAGCAGCCTTTTTAGTGATGTTGGCTTTTTCAGAAGCCAAATTGATAAGATCTCCTTTTGTCATTGGGCGGGAGGGTTAAGGATTAATCGTGCGTCATTATAAGCGAGCGCAAGCGGTGTACAAGGAAAAATGCTTGCCAAGCACCAGAAAAATTTCTATGGTGAGCCACGCTTCCTCACGCCAACTGAATGTCTTCAAAGAATCTTGTCATTGTAGAATCTCCTGGAAAAATCAAAACCATCTCCAAATTTTTGGGGGCGGATTTTACGGTAATGGCTTCTATGGGCCACGTCCGGGATCTTCCTAAAAATAAAATGGGGATCGACATTGAGCATGGTTTTATTCCTCAGTACATTGTGCCGAAGGACAAATCCAAAACGATCAAGGGCTTGCAAGCGAAAATAAAAAAAGACACGGTTGTGTGGATTGCGACTGACGAGGACCGCGAAGGGGAGGCCATTGGATGGCATTTGGTGGAGGCTTTAAAATTGGGTGATCGCAAAGATTTGAAGCGAATTGTTTTTCACGAAATCACCAAGCCCGCTATTTTGGAGGCGGTGGCGAACCCGCGAACTTTGGACATGAACAAAGTCAACGCTCAACAAACTCGACGAGTTTTGGATCGTTTGGTTGGGTATGAGCTTTCTCCGCTTATTTGGAAAAAAATTCGTTATGGCCTTTCGGCTGGGCGTGTGCAAAGTGTGGCTTTGCGCTTGATTGTTGAACGAGAACGAGAAATTCAAGCTTTTGTCCCAGAAGAATATTGGAATGTGATTGGGCAATTTTTGACCGAAGACAAAGAAAAATTTGAAGCCAGGCTCGCAAAATTTAAGGGCAAGCCAATCAAAGTGACGAGCGAAGAACAGTCCAAAGAAATTTTGGCGGCTTTGAAGGAAGGTCAGTACACGGTGGCCAATGTTGAAACCAAGGAACAAAAAAGAAATCCGGCTCCGCCTTTCACGACTTCTACTTTGCAGCAGGAAGGGGCGAGGAAGCTCGGTTTTTCTGTCAAAAAAACCATGAGTGTGGCGCAGAAATTGTACGAAGGGGTGGAACTTCCCAGTGGGCACGAAGGGTTGATCACTTACATGCGTACGGATTCTGTGAATTTGTCTAATTTGGCTTTGGCTCAAGCAAAAGAAGTCATTTCTTCCATGTATGGAAACGAATATGCTTTGGACACGCCGCGTTTTTATAAAGGAAAAAAAGGCGCTCAAGAAGCGCACGAGGCCATTCGTCCAACAGATCTGACTCGCACCCCAGATTCCGTCAAAGCCTACATGGACAAAGACGAAGCTCGGCTTTATGAATTGATTTGGAAACGCACTTTGGCTTGTCAGATGGCGGAAGCACTTTTGGACATGATGGGGGCGGACATTGAATCGAATGGATATTCTTTCCGAGCCACTGGACAGGTTTTGAAGTTTCCAGGGTTCCTAAAAGTGTACAAGGAAGATTTGGACGAACCTGAGGACGAAGAAGGTGGAGATGCCATGTTGCCGGCCATGAAAGCTGGGGATCATCCTGCTTTGAAGAGCATGGTTCCGACTCAGCATTTCACCAAGCCACCGGCGCGTTACACGGAAGCGAGTTTGGTTAAAAAACTGGAAGCCGAGGGGATAGGCCGTCCGTCCACTTACGCTCCCACCATTTCAACCATTCAACAGCGTGGCTACGTGATTCGAGATAAAAAACAGTTGATTCCTGAGGAGGTGGGTTGCGTGGTCAATGACTTTTTGGTGGAGCATTTTCCTAAAATTGTGGATTACAAATTCACGGCTCGCATGGAGGACATGTTGGATGAAATTCAAGATGGGAAAATGGCTTGGGAAAAAGAATTGGAAACTTTTTATTTCCCTTTTCACGAATTGGTGGAAGAAAAAATGAAAAGTGTGAACAAAGACGACATTGTTCAGGAAACCACCGACGAAATTTGTGAAAAGTGTGAAAAGCCCATGCAAGTTAAATTTGGGCGTTTTGGAAAATTTCTTTCTTGCACGGGATTTCCGGATTGTAAAAATGCCAAGCCTTTGGACGGAAAGGGGGCTAAGGCTGAACCCACGGAAGAAGAACTCAAGGCGCTCGAAGAGTTGGCTGAAAAGTACGCAGGGAAAATTTGCCCAAAGTGTCAGTCGCCCATGGTGGTAAAAACAGGACGTTTTGGAACTTATTTGGCTTGTGAAAAATATCCAACTTGCAAGTCCACGGAAGCCATTTTGACAAGTTTAGGAATCAAGTGTTCTGAGTGTGGGGAGGGTGAATTGGTGGAACGCCGTGCCCGCAAAAGTGGCAAAGTTTTTTACGGCTGCAATCGCTTCCCTAAGTGCAAATTTGCGACCTGGGACAAACCGGCAGAACTGGCCTCTTGAAGCAAACTTTCAAAAGGTGTTAGACTGGGTTTGAATTTACTCCACACGCCCAATGTCTCGACCCACGTTTTTAAGTTCCTTCATGGTTTTGTTTTTGGCATTCCTTTTGGCGGTGCCTCTCACACAAGCCCTTTCTGTGACAGCTCCCAAGACCACTTCTACGGCCACAGGCCCAAGTGCGTCCAGCGCGACCAGCACAACAACAACGACTACAACTACCACTACCACAGTAGAGGACAATTTGACGAATGGGGGTTTTAAGGTTGGGGATGTGTGTGGTTACATCCAAGGAACCTCCACGCCTTCCGGGAAAATCAAAAAATTGTCGGCTGAGGACTCCAGCATGAGCACGAGCGAGTACCCTTGTTTGGACGAAAACGGCTACGCTTATGCCGATTCTTCTCAAGATTCGTATCTTTATAACAAGACTCTGGGAAAC
>CAYGAB010000064.1:0-6045 GCA_964347725.1 uncultured Candidatus Peribacteria bacterium
CATTCCTCAGGACGGACGTTATTTTTTCATGCTCAACGAACGTAAAATCGACGTTCGTGTTTCTTCAATTCCGACCGAGTACGGCGAAAGTTTTGTTTGCCGTTTGCTCGATTCAAAAAAGAAAAATCTATCCCTGCAAGATCTTGGATTCGAAGGGCGAAATTTGAAGCTTCTGGAGAAAGCACTGCAAATTCCAAACGGCATGATTCTGATCACGGGCCCAACAGGTTCAGGAAAGACAACCACTCTTTATTCTTTGTTGAACCAGTTCAATCAGCCAGAAAATAAAATCATCACTCTGGAGGATCCCATTGAATATCACTTGAGCGGAATCACTCAGAGTCAAATCAATGAAAAACGAGGATACACGTTCAGCGCAGGCTTGAGGGCCATTTTGCGTCAAGATCCAGACATTGTGATGTTGGGGGAAATCCGCGACAAAGACACGGCAGAGACAGCTTCTCAAGCGGCTTTGACAGGGCACGTCCTCTTGAGTACTTTGCACACCAACAGCGCAGTGGAAACGATCCCTCGTCTTTTAAACATGGGACTCAAATCTTTCATGATTGCACCAGCGCTCAGCATTGTGGTGGCCCAAAGATTGATTAGAAAAGTTTGCCCTTTCTGTGCCACTCAAGAACCAGTTGCAGAACCTGAGCGTCAACACCTCCAGGCAATCATTGAGAGAATACACGCCGTTCAACCTGAACTGGAACTGTCGATTCCCGTCACCTTGCCTCACGCTTCTGGTTGTGAGCAGTGCAGTCACACGGGCTACTTGGGGCAAGTTTCCATTGCGGAAATTTTTGAAAACACAAAGGAGCTCAAGAACATGATTTTAGGTGAAATGCCAGACAGTCAGATGCTGGATTTTGTAAGAAAAGGAGGAATGTTGAGCATTGGCGAGGACGGAGTTTTGAAAGTGTTGCGTGGACAAACCACCTTGAGTGAGGTTGAAAGGGTGGCTTCTATCATGGAATCAGACGAACGTACTTCAGATTCACCTCCCGAATCCAACCCCACCATTCCAGCTCTGTCAGGGCCTGATACATCTGTGCCAATTCCCCACTGAAATTTTCCCCAAGTTGAGCGGCACTTTTTGAGTCGAGACTGAGTTCGGCTAGGATTTTCAGATGAATTTCCTCCAGCTGAGCTTTCTTTTTTTCGCTTCCCGTTTTCCATTCGTGGCCCAAAATCCTCAGTACATCTTGTGCCGATCGAACCAAGTGCGCGCCTTTTTGTAAAAGATCCAAACAACCCTGACTCTGTTCGTCGGTCACTCTGCCAGGAATTGCCATGACTTCTCTGTTTTGATCCACAGCATGATTGGCGGTATTCCGAGCGCCACTTTTGTAGGGCGCTTCCACCACGACAATGCCTTGAGAAAGACCCGAAATGAGTCGATTGCGAATCAAGTAATCGTGTTTTTGAGTGAATCCAGGTTTTGCTGGATTTCGTTCACTGCAAACCAAACCTCCCGAATCCAAAATTCGTTTCACAAGTGGCCAATGGTGCTTCGGCATTATGTCTGGCAGAGCTTGGGCCACCACAGCAATGGTTCCTCCTGACCCGTTCATGGCTCCAGCATGAGCCGCTGCGTCAATTCCAAAAGCAAGACCGCTCACCACGCAAAATCCTTGTTGGCTTAGCCCTTCCGCCAAATGATGAGCTTGTGCGGCTCCATAGGGAGTGCATCGCCGAGTTCCAACGATGCCAATGCAAGGGCGTGCAAAAGCCTCAACATTCCCCATGTAATACAGCGTCTCAGGCGCCGCAAAAATTTCTTTGAGCCACAAAGGGTAGTGCGAATCTGAAAATGACAAAGATTGAACTTCCATGTCCATCTTTTACACCCCTTCGACCTGACATTTCTCTGAAATGTTTGCACTCCAGATTGGAAATTCCCTTTGTGCCTAGTAAACGTCTTTGCTCATCTTGCCGAGCTTTCCTTCTTTGATGTTGAAAAAATCACAGATGGCCTGACGTGTGCCAAAAACAACTCGGTCACTTTGGCAAACCGAACAAGTGTAAATGTATTTGTTCCCTTGTTTTTTGGGCTCGAGGTCAAGTTTTTGACAATCTCTACAGTAAAAGAGAATTGGGTCTTCTGGAATATTGCTCATGAACGGGGATTAATGGTCGATTCGGCTTGTAGAACTGCGGGCTCCCCACAGATTGCTTTGAGATTCATTGCTGCTTTGTTGTTTCAGTCGAGCTTGCATCAGTTTGTATCGAGTTTTTGGATCCATGGTCAGAGGGTCCACCCCATTTGCGTCTTGCACGATTTCAGTTTGAGTTGAAGCGTGGGTTCTAGGAGTGGTCCATTGGCTTGCGGGAATGTGGTGGCGCTCCATTGTCATTTCAGGTTCAGCATTGACCATGATGTCCTCAATCTCTTCAATTTGCCCAGATTTTTCTTGCCGGCGCAACAAATATCCCGCTCCAATCATGAGTCCCAGTCCAACAAAAGCCACAATCATTCCAAATCGAGTGGTTTTGTGGCTGACATTGGTTCCAAATTCAGGGTGAAAAAACACGCTATTTGCCAAAACCAAAACCACCAAAGCTTCAAAACCAAGGAGCATGGCAAGCCCTCCATTTTTCTTTCTAAGATCAAAAAAATGCTTTCCCATCAAAGGTAAAAATAGATTAAAAAAACCGATTGCTCCGCACACAGCCACCATGAATCCGGCCATGAACAAAGGCCCCTGAATTCCAAGAAGACTTTCTCCAATCCCAAAGCCATTGCGGTTGTCGTACCAAGGCATCAGTGGGCTGAGCATCAAAACGGCACTTCCTATCAACAAAACTTTTCTAGAAAGAGAAAGTCTAAGGAACCCTTGTTGTATGCGTTGAGTGAGCGACATGGCCTTATCAGGGAGGATAAAATAAGTTATCTTCAATCTATCAAAATCCATTTCACTATGCTAGACAAAGTCATCGGAATTGACATTCGTGAGGCCCATGGAACAGGGGCTGGAAAAGGCCGTTATACCGAGGAAATCACCCGTGCTCTCATCGAATTTGCGCCACCCAATGTCCATTTTGTCTTGTTCAACAAAAGCCACAATTCACGCTTTCCAAATTCCAGTCGAGTGAAGCAGATTTCCATTTCAGGGAGGAGTTTTTTTTGGCATTTAAATCTCTTGAATCACCTCAAAAAAAAGCCAATTCACGCGTACTTGGCTCCCACCAGTTTCCTTGTGCCAGCTTTGGCGCCAAAATCACTCAAATCTTACCTTGTCGTGCACGACATGATTGCCTGGCATTCCTCAAAAGATCACCCTTGGTTCCCGACTCTGGTCGAACGTCTCAGTTTGAGGCGAGCCATACAAAAAGCTCAAGCGATCTTCACGGTTTCGAATCAAACAAAAAAAGATTTGCTCGAAATTTATCCTGAGGCCAATCAAAAGCCGATTTGCACCGCCACGCCTGCCGTTGGCAAAGAATTCTATCCAGAAAGAAAATTTCAGATGGAACTCCCCGATCAATTCATCCTGTCGGTGGGAAGCAATTTGCCAAGAAAAAATCATCAGAGAATTTTTCAGGCTTTCAAAGAATTGGCCTTGAAGCATCCGAATTTACATTTGGTCATTGCAGGTGGAGGGCATGAAAAATCAGATCACGAACGCATCCATTGTCTTGGTTACGTTCAGGAGGCTGAGTTGAGGGAACTTTACTCTCGAGCCCAGTGCCTTCTTTTCCCCTCACTTTATGAAGGATTCGGCATTCCAGCTCTTGAGGCCATGGCGTGTGCCTGCCCCGTCATCACCAGTAAAAACTCCTCCCTTCCAGAAGCCACTGGCGAGGCCGCTCTTCTTATTGACCCAGAACAAGTGGACAAAATGGTCACCGCTGTGGACACGATGTTGGACAGGGCGACGCGAGCCATTTATGTGCAAAAAGGCCTAGACCACGTCAAAACATTCTCTTGGCAAAAGAGCGCAAAAGCCATTTTAGATCAGCTCCTCAAAGTCTAATTTAAATAAATCAGAGGCTCTATTTCACATGCAGGACGAGTGACTCCACCATCCTGATCTGTAACTTCTGGGCAGCTCACTTCATGCACGACGCCACCTGTGTCCACCGTTGGGAGTAAAAGCGCACAATGGCTGTTTGGTGTGATCACTAGTGAATCCAAGGAAACTGTGTCGGGTTGAAGAGTGAAATAGGTGTAAATCACTTTGTTGTTGGAGTCTCCATAATAGGAAGAAGCTCCTCCATCAAGTCTATAGGGACTGCAAGTGGAGCCTTGAACGTGCTCAGCCCAGTTCGTGCCTGGTTGAAGTATTTGATCGCTAGCGATCACTTCCAGTGCATCATTGCAATTGCCTCCACTGATTTCATTGGCACGGTCACCACCAACAAGCCAGGCCATAATCAGGGCATTGTCTTCGGAAACGATGGCTTCGACAGGAGTGAGGTTCAAATCGGCTCTTGCTTCTTTCTGGCCATCGCTTTGTTCTTCAAGAAAATTTGCAACGCATGCCACAGCGCTCGTTTCGCTAGGGTTAATGGCGTTGTAATATTCTCCATCGTAGAATTCGACAGCCATGTCTCCATCTTCTGGGGCGCAAGCAGCAAGGAGGGCTGGGATTGCAATTGCAATTGTCGAAAGCTTCATAGTGATTGATTTAAGATCAAGAACAAAATAATAAACTATTTTTACTATTTCGTCAAGACCCTCTCAAACTTATCCACCATGTCGCTGAGCTTGTAGTGGCGACGAACAAAACCTTGGCCGTGGAGGCCGATTTCCTTTCTGAACGTGGAATCTCTCATCATTTTTTTGAGACCTTTGTCCAATTCTCGTACCGTTGGATTCACGACTAGAGCTTCTTTCCCATCGTGCAAATCTTCAGAAATGCCACAAAGACGACTCACCATGGCGGGAGTTCCGTGCCACATGGCTTCAGCGGCCACCATGCCAAAAGGATCCATTTGAGTCGAGGGCATGATGAGCAAGTCCAAAGCTTCGTACAGCCCCATCAACTGTGGGCGACTCATGCTTGGAATGAACAAAGCTTGTCCACTCGGGATCATCTTTTTGAGTTGAGCCTCCATGGGGCCTTTTCCCACAACAATGAGTCTAACATCAGGTTTAGACTGGACAATTCTGACCACCTTGTCCACTCCCTTGTCCACACTCAAACGGGCCACAACGCCCAGCTTGAAGCGGCCTTTTTCTAAGAATTCACGCCACTCTTTTTTGAGATTTTCTTTAGGTTCGGTGATCACGCCACAAGGAATCGAACGCACGTGTTGGGCCCAAGGCGCGAGTTTAGGCAGCATGGCTCGAGAAGTGACAATGGTGCAAGTCCACTTTGACCACCACCGGTACCAGCAGCGCCAAGGATTTTGAGTCAGCCATTTTCCAATGCGAGCGTGTTCCAGCCAAAAAACGTTCATTCCCATCCAAAGAGCCCAGGGTGTCATGAGCAGTTTTTCGCCAAATGAAAGTGCGTAAAGAGTGTCGATCTGCCATCGTTTTTTTGCTCGCCACAAATCCCAGCCTGCTTTTAAGAACAAGATGGGACTCATCGCCGTGAATAAGAACAAGTTCAACTTTGTGACAGGAGCTTTTCCCAGCCAAGTTTTTTTAACTTCAAATCCATTTTCTTCAAAGGCTTTCAGCAATTCGGGGCAGCTTCCCATGAAAACGGCTTCGAATCCACGTTTGTCCAACTCCAGCATCAGTTTTAGGGTGTGCAATTCTTCCCCACCCCATTGAGATTCAAATGGAAATCGAGTGACAAGAATTCGAGCTTTCGCTACAGTCTTCATAGAATACGTTTGTTTGATTCATGAAAGCAAAAATCCCACCTAAATTCCAGAATATTGGCTTGATAGCGAGCCAAAAAGCCGAACGCCATAAAAATTTCTTGCTGGATTTAAAGGCGAATTTAGAAAAAAGAGGCTGCAATTTGATGTGGGACGAAGTGTTGGGCAACTTATTTGGAGATTCGAATCAGAAAAAAATGCCCACCATCATGAAAAAAGCGGACATGGTCATTACTCTCGGAGGAGATGGCACCATTTTGAAAT
>CAYGAB010000065.1:0-1248 GCA_964347725.1 uncultured Candidatus Peribacteria bacterium
CACCTCCACCGTACATGCCTTTCTTAGTACCGTTGTTGTTCCGCTCCAAGTCTAGGAAAACCAGTTCTCGATTTTCTCGCATTTTTTGAGGTTAGCTTTATTTATTTAAGCACTTTTTTAGAATTTGTCAAAGGCTTTCTTTGTTGGAACAAATACTTTAAGATTTTTCTACCTGTTCTTCACCCTTTTGAAATGCTCAACTCCAAGCCCGCTCCGCTATCGTATTCTGTGCATCCCTTGATTCAGAATCGATGGAGTTCGATGGCCATTTCAAGCCAAAGCGTGGACCCTGCGCTTGTGGCCTCGCTTTTGGAGGCGGCACGTTGGGCGGCTTCATCTTACAATGAACAGCCTTGGTCTTATGTTGTGGGATATCTGGGAGATGAAAATCACAGCAAATTGGCGTCTTGTTTGGTGGAAGGGAATTCCTGGGCCAGACTTGCTCCCGTGCTCATGATGTCCGTGGCGGACTACTATTTCAGCCACAATCACAAACCAAATCGGCACTACATGCACGACGTGGGCGCGGCCAATGCCACCATGCATCTGCAAGCCACAGAACTGGGCCTAAGTTTCCATCAAATGGCTGGCTTTGAAAATGAAAAAGCGGAAGAACTTTTTGGCATTGGAGACGAACACGAAGCCGTGAGCATCATTGCCATTGGCTACCCTGGGGAAGCCTCTCATTTGCCAGAAAACTTAAGAGAGCGAGAGGTCGCCCTTCGCTCACGTAAGTCATTTGAAGAAATGTTTTGGAGTCCTGAGGAAGAAGACTAGAAGCCTCCGTCCATTTCAGGTGCAGCTGGCGCACTTTGTGCAGGAGCAGCTCCCTCTTGCGGCTGAGGAGACGCTGAGTAGAATTCTTTCATGGACAAGTTGTATCGTCCTTTTTCGTCCACTTTGATGAGACGAACTTTGACTTTGTCTCCCATTTTCACCACATCAGAAACTTTTTCCACACGGTAAGGCCTTAGACTGGAGATGTGCACCAATCCATCTTTTCCTGGAGCAAATTCCACGAAAGCCCCAAAGTCCATGATGGAAACCACTTCTCCTTCGAAGTCGTCACCGATGGTTGGTTCGTAGGTCAAAGCCTTGATCCAATCCATGGCCTTCTGGCCATCTTCTTGGTTTGGAGCTGTGATGGTCACGATTCCGTCTTGCTCAATGTCGATTTCAACACCACATTCCGCCGTGATCTTTTGGATGGTTTCTCCTCCCTTTCCAATCACCACTTTGATTAGATCT
>CAYGAB010000065.1:1258-5990 GCA_964347725.1 uncultured Candidatus Peribacteria bacterium
TCATTGGAGCGTACTTGGAAAGTTGAGCACGTGGCGCTGCAATCGCTTCGAGCATTTTTACCAAGATGAATTCTCGGCCTTTTTTAGCTTTTTCCATGGCTTCACGCATCATTTGTATGGTGATTCCCGTCACTTTGATGTCCATTTGGAGGGCCGTGATCCCGTCACGAGTGCCTGTTACTTTGAAATCCATGTCTCCTGCGAAGTCTTCCAAACCTTGAATGTCAGAAAGAATGGTGTAGGCTCCGTTCCCTGTTTTTTTAAATTCATCGCTGCACACAAGACCCATGGCGATTCCCGCCACTGGTTTTTTGATTGGAACCCCCGCGTCCATCAGAGACAAGGTTGATCCACACACGGACCCCATGGAACTTGACCCGTTGCAGGTCAAAGTTTCAGAAACCACCATGATGGTGTAAGGAAAGTCCGCTTTGTCAGGAAGCACAGGAATCAAAGCACGTTCGGCCAAGGCTCCGTGTCCAATTTCTCGGCGAGAAGCTCCTCGCAACATACGAATTTCTCCCACCGAATAAGGTGGAAAATTGTAGTGGTGGATGTAACGTCGCACTTCATCCAAGTCCATTGTGTCCACGGTTTGAGCGTCCCCAGGACCACCCAAAGTCGTCACGGACAAGACTTGAGTTTCTCCACGTTGGAAGAGGCCCGTTCCGTGGGTGCGAGGCAAAACCCCAACCCCACAAGACACAGGACGAATGTCATCTGGCTTGCGGAAATCGACACGATCTCCTGTTGTTAGAATGTTCAATCTCATGTTTTGGTCAATCAACTTTTCAAGTGCTTCTTTGATTTGTCCTTCTGTGTAAGTTCCTGCTTCAATTTGAGCTGCAAATTGTTCCAAAACTTTTGCCTTGAGAGCTTTGACTTGAACCTTTACTTCTTTTTTCAATACACCTCTGACCGTGTCCAAGTCGGCTTTGGTCACCACGGCTTTCACCGCATCCAGAGCTTCTGTGGTTGGAGTGTTCACGTCACAAGTCCTTTGTTCAGGTTGAACCTTGGCCACCAATTCTTTTTGAAGTGCACAAATTTCTTTGATCACAGAATGAGCCAATTCAAGAGCCTTCAAGTAAGTTTCTTCATCGACTTCATTGGAACCCGCTTCCACCATGGTGATGGCGCCTTCCGTCCCTGCCACAACCAAGTCCAAATCTCCTTCGGCGGCTTGCTGAAGCGTTGGCATCACCGTCAATTCTCCGTTCACAAGTCCAATTCGGATTCCAGACAAAGGACCTTCAAAAGGCAATCCTGCAACCATCATGGCAGCGGACATTCCGATCAAAGCCAAAACCCCAGGTTCGTTTTCCATGTCCACGGAAAAAACCGTGGCGATTCCTTGCACCTCATTGGTGATTCCTTTTGGAAACAAAGGGCGCATTGGCCTGTCCATGAGACGAGCCTTTAAAATCCCTTCTTCACTGGAACGACCGTCGCGCTTGATGAAACGAGACCCTTTGATTTTACCAGCGGCGTAGTAACGTTCTTGGTACTCCATCGTCAATCGAAAGAAATCCGCACTTGGATCCCCTTTTTCTGACATAGAAGCCGTGCAAAGCACAAGCGTGTCTCCGTATTGAATGGTCACGGCTCCATCGGCCTGATGAGCGTAACGGCCAGTTTCTAAAGTGAGGGTACGGCCGGCCACCGTCTTGCTGACGCTATGAATGTTCATAGAGGAAATGGGTTAATGTCCCATCCCTCGGAAGAAAGTTTCAAGCTATCTCGAGCGATGCATCGAGATACGTCTTGTGACCTTCCGCCGAAGGCAGGTTTTAAAAATAAAAAAGGAAAGAACGAAATAAGCTCCCCGAAGGGAGCTTATGTGAATTACTTGCGAAGTTGCAATTTCTCGATGATGAGCTCGTATTGCTGGACGTTCTTTTGCTTCAAGTAGTGAAGGTGACGACGCCTTGCCCCAACCAGCTTGAGAAGCCCTTGGCGTGAGTGCTTGTCCTTCTTGTGGGTCTGCAAGTGAGAACTGAGTTGATTGATGCGTTCCGTTAGTACGGCGACTTGGACTTGGGCACTTCCTGTGTCCTGTTCGTGCATTCCATGTGTCTGCATGATCTGCTTTTTAGCTTGACGATTCATAAGTAAAATTCGATTAGAAAGCAGAAGGATTGTAGAGATATTGCCGAAATTTGGCAAGATCAAATCCAACGTTTGTATTTAAAGAAGGCCAACATGCTCATCACCACTCCAAGCATCATGCTCAAAATGAAGAAAAAAGTCAGGGGGTGCGCTCCCAAAGGCAAATTGACATTCATTCCGTAGAGCCCAGTCAAAAAAGTGAGCGGCAACATGATCACTGAGAACACCGTCAATAATTTAATGACGTTGTTGGTGGTGTGCGAGATGATCGATTCATTGGTCTCCTGAAGAGAATCCACCAATTCTTTGAGATTTTCCAGACTGGCCCACACCTTTTCAACCTTGTCCACCACGTCATCAAAATAAATGTCCAAACTTTCTGGAAGGAATTTTTTGTTCTTGTGCTCGATCTGAGGAATGACCAATCGTTGAGGAGCAATGATTCTCCTGAAAATGATGAGATTTTTCTTGGTGTTGAGGATGTCTCTCAACATGTCGTGCTGAGAACTGAACGCAAACACTTCTTTCTCTAAATTCGCCACACGCTTCTCCATCAAGTCCAACAAAGGAAAAGATGCTGAGTACAATTGATCTAAAATTTCGTACAAAAGGAATCCTGTCCCCCTGTCCATGAGCCTTTCCTTCTCTTCTTTGTCCCCGCTGGCGTCGTCGAATTGTTTCAAGAGAGGCTTCAAAACGCCCCAATGCACCGTGATCAGAAGATCGTTTTTAATGAAAATGTCCACTTCCTCACTCACAAATCTTTGTTTTCTGGCGTCGTAATAAGGAAAATGCAAAATAATGAAGAGGTAGTCGTCGTATTCGTCCACCTTGGACCTCTGAGTTTCAGACAAACAATCCTCCACGTCCAAATCGTGAAAGCCATGCTTCTTCTTCAATTGTTCTAGCAGATGCAAAGTGGGGTCTTGCACGTCAATCCAGGTGAGTTTTTTTAAACTCAAGGAACGGGTTCCTGGGAGGGTCATGGCAGAGTGGTGTGGAGTAAACGCCGCCATTATAAACAGGCTCTTGGAATTTCACCAGACGCAATGCATAATGCCCGCATGAATTATCGCGCCATAATTCGTGATGCCTGGAGTGTCACCCAAGGAAACAAACGCTTGATCTGGTGGCTTGCCTTTGCTCCATCTTTGCTGAGCACTCTGGTGGCCATGGGCTACTTGAGTTATCAAGCAGTGGCTTTTTACACCTCGCCCTACATCAATTCCCATGCTTCTGAAGATGGCTCTGCTTTCTCCATGGTGATCGACTTGATCAAAAACATCTTCAATTACTCTCCTGGCCTGGGAGCTTTTTTGGCCATTCTCACGGCCCTTGTGCTTCTTACCTACCTCATGTTGCCGGTTTTCACTCAAGGAGGGCTCATCAAAACCTTGGCTAGAAATCGAGAAGGTCATCCAATTTTAATCAGAGAAGCCGTCAGTTCTGGGTTCACGCGATTTTTGCAGCTTTTTGAGTACTACACCTTGATCCGAACCTTCAGCTTCATCAGCATTTTGACTGAAATGTCTTTTGTGCTGAGGAACCTTGGGCCAGATGCCTTTGCACTTTTTGTGTGGATTTTAGGGCTCGCTCTTGTCGTTGGAATTCTCCTGTCCACGCTTTTCACCTATTCTGAGTACTTCATTGTGCTCAATAAAACAGGTGTTTTTGAAGGAATGATCGCCAGTGCGGGCATGGTATTGAGGCAGTGGCACCACACTTTATTTATGTTTCTGCTCATGGCCGTGATCGCGGTGAGGATTTTCATCAATCTCCTGGTGGCTTTGCTCATTCCAGGGCTGATTGTCTTGCCGATTTTCCTCTTTGCAAACATCACCCTGGCCGGACTTGGCGTGGTGATTGGGAGCATTGCGGGGCTCATTGCGCTGTACTTCACTTCCTACTTTTTGGGGATTTTTCACGTCTTTACCTCGGCGGTCTGGACCTTTACTTTTTTGGAACTCACGCAAGCAGACGAATCATCAAATAACTGAGGCTGAACAGAATCACTCGCCAAAACATCTCCTGACGGTTTGGGGAGTACTTTAACTTAGCATTTTCCCTGCGTGCAAACTGATAAATCGTGATTTCCCAAACAAAACTCACCAAGAGCAATCCTAAAACAAAACACAAAATCGTGCTGGACTGATGAATGTGGATCAACCAGCTTGGCAAGGTCAACATTTGCTCTTTTTGGAAGCCGCGAGCCAAGATTAGGATCAAACTCCAATGAAAAATTTGGTCCAGAAAAAAAGGCCAGACGCTGCGCTTGGAATTGAATCTTTTTTCGTATTCAATTTTGAGGACGTCTTGAGCAAAATGAATCCCAAAAATCAAAGCGACCAGAGTCCAGGCTTTGGCACTTCCCCAGTACGGAAAAATCGCCAAGATGCTAAAAAAAGCAATGATCAAGGCGTGATGAAAAGTGCCTTTCCAACTTTTGAACTTTTGCAAAATCAAGTCATTGGACTGAAACACAAAATCTCCCAAAAGGTGAGCGATCAAAAGCTGCAAAATGAGCATGTGGGTGGAAAAAAATTATTTTTTGCGCTCAAAATACGCAGTACGGATTTTTTCTGCAATAGCAGGATTGTCCTTGAGCAATTGGTCGAAATCTTGA
>CAYGAB010000066.1:0-5966 GCA_964347725.1 uncultured Candidatus Peribacteria bacterium
TGATGCAGCAGTTCCAGCAGATCAAGGCGGAACACAAGGATTGCATTTTGTTTTTCAGGTTGGGCGATTTCTACGAAATGTTCGGGCCGGACGCCATGGAGGCTTCTAAAATTTTGGGGATCACGCTGACGGCACGCAACAAACAAGAAGACCCCATTCCGATGTGTGGCATTCCTTATCATGCCTCAGAAAACTACATCGTGAAATTGACAAAAGCCGGCAAGAAAGTTGCCATTTGTGAGCAAGTGTCTGACCCAAGTCTGCCGGGAATCGTCAAACGAAAAGTGGTGCGAATCATCACCCCAGGAACCACCCTAAGCGAACACATTTTGGAGGCGAAATCCAATCGTTACCTCCTCTCCATTTTTCCAAAAAAAGACTACTTTGGCTTGGCTTTTGCAGATTTAACAACGGGAGAATGTTCCGCCTTTGAGTGTCAGGGGGAAGAGGCCTTGAAGTCCGAATTGCTCCGATTGAATCCGGCGGAAATTGTGGTGCACCGAGATCAGTATGAAAATCCAGATTTTCGGGCGCTCATCATTCAGCTTGCGGCCGCTCCCATTTCTCCTGTGGATCTTTATGAGGAGGCGGGTCAACTCTTGAAGGAAACTTTTCAGGTTCAAAGTTTGGACGCCTTTGGGATTTCTGGCTGGCCTTTTGCGGTTCAGGCCGCGGCGGTCTTGATGCGTTACCTCTTGGACACTCAAAAAAACGAACTCAAGCACTTCGACAAAATCACAGCTTTTCACCGAGATCAATGGATGCCTTTGGATGAAGCCACGCTTCGCAATCTGGAATTGGCACACACTTTTCATGGCCAACAGGGAGAAGGGACTCTCTTGCACGTTCTGGACAAAACGGAGACCTCCATGGGTGCTCGGCTCCTCAGAAAATGGCTCTTGCACCCCTTGGTCAACGGCTTGGAGATCGAGCTGAGGCAAGTGGCGGTGGAAAATTTGGTCAAAGAAAATGACTTGAGACATTCCTTGAAAGATCAGCTCAAAGGTTTGGGGGATTTGGAACGGCTCATGGGGCGTTTGAGCGCAGGCCCTGGAAACGCACGAGATTTATTGGCTCTGGGACGATCTTTGAATCGAATCCCTCAGGTTCAGGCTTTGCTCAGCAAGGCTCAGGCACGCGGACTTTTGCAAAGGCAAGAACAGATGAAAGCACTGCCAGATCTGGTGGATCACATTGAACGCGCCATTTTAGAAGAACCCGCTCTCAAGCTGAGTGAAGGGGGAGTGATTCGTTCTGGATACAATGCGGAGCTCGATGAATTGCAGTCTCTCATGAAAGACGCTCGCAGCGCTCTAAAAAGAATCGAACAAGAGGAAGTGCAAGCCACAGGAATCACATCTTTGAAGGTGCGTTACAACCGAGTTTTTGGCTACTATTTGGAAGTCAGCAAAAGCAATTTGGACAAGGTTCCAGATCACTACATCCGCAAACAAACTTTGGTCAACGCCGAACGCTTCATCACGCCGGAACTCAAGGAGTACGAAGACAAGGTGCTCACCGCTCAGGAGCGCAGTATTGCCCTAGAGCAGGAACTCTTTCAATCTCTCAAAGACGAGGCACTGAGCCAGCTCAAGCACATCAAACGCAACGCACAGCTCTTGGCAGAATTGGACGTTTTACTCTCTTTTGCAGAAGTGGCGGTGCATCAGCAGTACGTCCGCCCAAAACTCACGGACAGGCCTGAACTCATGATTCAAGACGGGCGACACCCCGTGGTGGAAAGTCTCACCATCGAAAGGAATTTTGTTCCGAACGACACCCAGCTCATGCGAGACGGCAATGAATTGGTTTTGCTCACCGGCCCAAACATGAGTGGAAAGTCCACTTATTTGAGGCAAGTTGCGCTTTTGGTGCTCTTGGCGCAAGTGGGGTCTTTTGTGCCGGCCAAAGCCATGCGAACTCAGGTGTTTGACCGCATTTTTACTCGAGTGGGAGCCAGCGATAATCTTGCGAAAGGGCAGTCCACTTTCATGGTGGAAATGCAGGAATCGGCGCACATTTTGAACCACGCCACCCAAAAAAGCCTCATCATTTTGGACGAAATTGGCCGTGGAACCAGCACCTACGACGGCATGAGTTTGGCCTGGGCGATTTTTGAATACCTGCACGAGGAAGTTCGCGCTTTCAGTCTTTTTGCCACGCACTACCATGAACTCATTCCCCTCGCCGACCGCCTGAAACGAGCCAAAAACAACTGCGTGGACGTTCAAGAAACTCCAAAAGGTGTGCTCTTTCTCCACAAAATCAAAGAAGGCGGAATGGACCAAAGTTACGGGATTGAGGTTGCGAAATTGGCTGGTCTTCCCGCCGCCGTGGTGGACCGAGCCGTGGACATTCTGCACGACCTGGAGCAGCAATCGCACCCCCACCTCAAATCCGTCTCTGAAAACCAGCTGGATCTATTCCGCAGTTCTTACGCTCGGGAAAGGGGAGCCGTGCCTTTTTCTCACCCGGCTTTGGATCGCTTGAAGAAAATGAACATCAATCAACTCACGCCACTCGAGGCTTTGAACACGCTGAATGAGCTAAAACTTCTAGATTTGTAATTTCAGTCATGCTATAATTGCAGTAATTGCAATTTCAGTAAGGAAATGTATCAAAAAAGAAAACTCGAAGAGCTCATTGGGCCCTACTGGGAAAGCCCGGAGATTCTAGCAATTGTTGGCCCACGGCAGTGCGGAAAAACAACTCTGCTGAAGCACTGGGAGGAAGCCCATCCCGACAGTCTCTACCTTACTTTTGAAGATCCAAAAGTACTATCTTTGTTTGAGGAGGATGTGGAACTTTTTTACGAACGTTATTTGCTGGAAAAGAAAATAGTGTTTTTAGATGAATTTCAATACGCCAAGGAGGGTGGAAAAAAGCTCAAGTATTTGTTCGACACCAAAAAGATCAAAATGGTGATTTCTGGATCCTCCGCCATAGACCTCACCATTCAAGCATTATCTTATCTGGTAGGACGCGTGTTTTTGTTCACCCTGCTTCCTTTTAGCTTTGAAGAATATCTGGAGCTGAAGTCCCCAGATTTACTGAACATGGGCCCAAGGGTGGCTGAATCTGATGTTTTGTTGAAAGAATTGAATCGCCATTGGGAAGACTACGCCATTTATGGAGGCTATCCTCGCGTGGTCTTGTCCAAGACGAACTCAGAAAAACGAGAAGTACTCAACAACATTCACGAAACCTATTTTTTGAGAGATGTGAGGCAGATCATGGGATTCAAAGATTCTTACGCTCTGATTCAATTGCTGCGACAACTGGCTCTGCAGATTGGGAATCTAACTCAATTCCAGCAATTGGGGCAGGAGATCCATGCTTCTTTTCGTGACCTGAAACTGTATTTGAAGGCTTTTGAGGACACCTTTGTCCTTTATTTGCTGAGGCCTTTTTTTCAGAACAGGAAATTAGAGTTGGTTAAAAATCCAAAACCCTATTTTTTTGACACGGGTTTGCGCAATGCGGTCGTCAATGATTTCAGGAGTTTGAAGGAGCGCCCAGATGCGGGCGCTTTGTTGGAAAATGCATTTTTTCAAGAAGTGATGAGACAAGGGAAGCTGAAAGGCGAGCCACACGTTTATTATTGGAGAACCAAGCAAGGCCAAGAGTTGGATTTTATTCTTGGGCCTTCTAGAAATAAGCTTCAAGGGTGTGAAATCAAATTGAATGCCGAGAAAAAACCAAAGAAAATCGTGTCAGCGTTTGCAAGTCGCTATCCTGAGATTCCTGCTCAGGTTCTTTTTTGGCAGTCCAACACTGGCAAGCAAGAAGAAGAGGGGCAAACGGCAGTTGCGGTATTTGCACTTCAAATGTCTAATCTTTTTGCAGATGAATGAACCCTTCATGCCCGCATCCGCCGCCTTTGACGTCGACGGCACTCTCACGGAATTTTGCAAATGGAGCATTCCCAAGGAGTTGCTCTTTGCCTTGGTAGAGATTCCTCACCATGTGCCTTTGTTGATTTGCACGGGGAGGCCTTTGAAGTACATTCACGACAAGCTGGATTTGATTGTTGAAACATCCGCCAATCCCGAAGCCGAGCGCAAACGGTGGAGCGTGATCTGTGAGAATGGAGGGGCCGCTTATTCCTACCATCCCAGAACAAAAAGCTACGAAATGTTTTTTGAAGCACCTTGGCCCGATCAAAAAGTCCCAAAAGAAAAGCTCGCCGCTGCCATTCAAAAATCCCTCAGTTGGTACGCCGAAGTCGTGATCCGAGATTATACCGTGGTGCTGCGCTTCCCAAGCTTGTTTTATATTTTCCCCAAGCTGGTGAAGATGGAGTCAAAACGCACTCACCGCAAACTCGAACATTTGCTCAAAAAAGAAGGCTGGGACAAGTGGCTTCAGGTTCAAGATTCTGGAATTGGCAACATCATTTTGCCAAAAACCAACGGCAAACATTTTGCCGCCAAAGCCTGGATGGACCACCTAGGTTTGTCCCACAAAAACATGGCTTGTATTGGAGATCGCCCCGACCACGGCGGCAATGACGAAGATTTTTTGTCTGGCCAATTTGGCAAAGGTTTCACCGTCGGAGAATTGAATCCAAAAAGCAATCCGGCTTCTGTTTTTGACGTGGACGGTCGCCGACTCATTGGCCCACGCGCCACCCTCGAGCTGATCAGGAAACTGAGTTGGAGTTGATCAATTCATTCAGGAACACCAAAACTTGAGGCTTGATGAGAGTCCTCATTTTCCTGAATTCTTCTGCCGGTAAAAGCGTGTTGAGATCTTGGTCCATGCTCTTTTGCGTTACATTCGTTTCGATGAAGGCTTTCAGTTCCTTCAAGTAGCTTCTGACATCACTTTGGCGCCTCTCCACAATGATTTCAGATTTGAATGCCATGCCTCTCATGAAAAAAGAGTGAAGATCAAACATGTCTCGGCCCGCAATCGCGCCCGTTTTCTCATAGCGATCCTTGAGGGCCACCAACTTATTGGCGAACATGCTTTCAGGGGTTTGGCAGTTAAAAATACGGTCGATGTCTTTGAGTCGATAAGCTTCGTAGTCATTGGCTTGTGTAGGCGGAAAGCTGACGTCCAGTTTGAGAGTGTTGCGGTCTCTGTTTTGGGACGGATATTTCAAAAAGTATTGAGGTGCTTTCTGGCTTTGGTCTTTGATGCTCAGGCCGAGTTTTTTGAAGATCTTTTCCAATTCTTTTTGCACGGCACTCACTTGGCTGGAATCAATGAGATCAAAATCCAAGTCCACGGAAAAACGCGCAAGCAAATCCAACATGGCGGCACAGGTTCCCCCTTTGAAACGCAGCACGCTGGCTAAAAATGAATGATCCGCAATCTCCGTCAAAATGGAATACAGCCAGGCTTTATGAATGGCGTCACTAGGTTTAGGAAGCAACATAGCGTTGTGGAGTTAAAGGGTAACCGACGGCTTTTTGAGTTTTCTGAATCTTTTTCCAGTCGACTTGTCTGTCAAAGTGAGCCAAAGGATTGAAGTAGAGCAGATCGGCAATGGCGCGTTCAACAGTCGCCATTTTCAAGCCATTCATTTCCACGATTCCCTCGGGATTGAAGAGGAATTGCGGCTTGAGCTGGCGGCTGAGGTATTGAATTCCTCCGATGGTGAATTTTTTGGAGCTGCCACTGATGAAAGTCAGAGCATGCGGTGTTTGTGACAGGTAGGCTTCACGATAAAGGATCGTTTCAGTGGAAAGGTAGCAGGTGCTGTGAAGGGCTTTTCCTCCCACGAACGCTGCGTCCAATTTCTCCAAAGGAAAGGTGGCATAAAAACCACGATAAATCCGATGCAGTAAGCCGCTGTCCACGTAACGTTTGAGCGTGACGCGCAAGGTGTGGGCATCTGAAATTCCCCACAGGACTCCCAGGTCTTTGATGTGGAAAACCTGTTCAGCTTTTTGAGCGAGCAAAGCGATGCGTTTTGCCTGGATTGAAGTTCTCATATAAAATACTTACTTGTATATTAT
>CAYGAB010000067.1:0-5827 GCA_964347725.1 uncultured Candidatus Peribacteria bacterium
GGCACAAGAAACTTCCCTTCCCTAGAAAGCCTCAGAGCAAATGGCTCCTGCCAAAACACCTCTCTCACATCAAAGATCAAACAGGGAAATTGAATTCTCCGGCCGACATTCCGCCTCTTGCCCTGGCCAGCACTGCCCTGGAAATCCTCAGTGAAGAAAAAATCCTTACAAAAATGTTGCAAAAAGTAGTCCGTTTGATGCAAGTTTAAATTCGTAACTCCGCCCTCCGCCATGTCCGACCCTGTACGAAAGGTCTCCAAAAAGAAAATCCTCTTTGTGGATTTGGAAGAAGAAATCCCTCATGTTTTTGAGAGAATTTCCGTCCTACCTTATAAAGAAATCTATTTGGTGGTTCCTCAACGAGCGGCCCTGCTTCAAAGCGTGATCAATCTTAAAATTCTCAAACAAAAACTCATTGAAATCAACAAAGAGCTGAACCTTGTCACCAGCGATCCTGTTGGAATGAAGTTGGCTCATCAAGCTGAAATTCGCGTCTACGACCAGTGGAGTGTGGATCAAGAATTGGAAACACCGGTGCCCAGTGAAAATCCCGAATCTCCCAGCACCTTGCTCACGCCGATTGCGGCCAGCACCAATGACATTCAAGAAACTCTGCCTTCCCGCTTGCCCCAGAAAAAATCTTCCATTTTTGAAGTGGTTCGCCGAGTTCGAAAATCGGACGCGCACAACTCTTTCTACCAATGGATTCAAAACTTGAAAAACCGTCAATTGCCGTTCAGCAAAGAAAATTTTGTGCTGCCCTTTCCCACCAATCGCCGATTCCTCACTGGACTGCTTGGAGCGAGTGTGGCGATTTTTCTATTGATTGCTTACGTGGCTTTGCCAGGAGCAACTATTTCTATTGAACCGGCTTCTTCTGTTGTTAGAAAGTCCATCAACGTTGTCTTGTCCACCAGTGCCAAGGGAGAAAATGAACTTCAAAGCTACCCTCTTGAAACCGACGTCAAAACCAGCATCACCTACAAAGCCAGCGGCTCCAAAAGTGAAGGTTTCCGCTCCTCGGGCAAATTGACCATCGTCAATAAAACGGCTGCGGCTCGCCCTTTGGTGGCACAAACTCGTTTCCAAACCACGGACGGACTGGTGTTCCGCCTGCAAAGTGACGCAACGGTTCCCGCTGGATCTGCCAACAATCCTGCAAAATTAGAAGTGGACGTGATGGCCGACGACAAAGATGCTTCTGGAGTTACAATTGGTACGCGCGGCAACATTGGCCCCAGCAGTTTTTTCTTGCCAGGCTTGAGTGAATCCACGCGAACTCAAGTGTATGCCGAAAGCTATGCCCCCATGGCGGGAGGAGACAACAATGTCACTCCTCTGATTTTGGAAGAAGACTTGATCGCGGCTCGTGAACAACTGGAAAAAGAACTCAAAGACAAAGCCCTCGCCTCGCTTCGAAAAGAAGCCATTGCCATGGGCCAAGACAGCAAGATCAACTTGAAGCTTTTGGAAGCCACTGAGCTTCTTGAATTCACAGAACCGAGCATAGACATTCCTTACGAAATGGTGGGCCAGGAACTCCCCAGTTTTGAAATCAGCGGCAGCATTCGTGCTTCTGGTCTGGCCTACGATGCTGAAACGCTTTTGGCTTTGCTCAAAACCGTGATCAAAAGTGTGGAAACTCCGGGGAAACGCCTGATTCGGATCGACGAAGATTCCATCAGCATTGAAGTCGTGAACATACCAGGTCAATCAGATGGGCCCATCAAATTCACCGCCAACATTCAGGGAGTCGAAGAATACGAAATCGCCTCCGACTTAGAAGGTGGACGACTGTTCACCAAAAAAATCAAGGAACACATTGGGGGGAAAACCGTAGAAGAAGCGCAAAATTACCTCCAAAATTTGCCAGAAGTGAATCGTGTGGAAATTAAAATGTGGCCGAGGTGGTCCCCCGCCATTCCCAGCCTTCCTGAGAACATCAAAATCAAAAGCTTGAGCGAGGCCGAACAAGTCGAATGAGCCACTGAACTGCGTTTTCCCATTGTCATTTTATGGGTAAATTGTGTAGGCTTTGGGCCAATTTAAGTTTCAATTTTCACATGGCCAAACTCCCCTCTCAATCTGAAGATTTCTCCGCTTGGTACCTTGAAGTGATTGCCTTGGCTGGCTTAGCTGAAAACAGCATGGTCAAAGGCTGCATGGTGATCAAACCTTATGGTTATGCGATTTGGGAGCTGATCCAAGCGGAATTGGACAAAAGGATCAAGGCTGCGGGCGTGCAAAACGCTTATTTCCCAATGTTCATTCCTGAGAGTTTGCTGACAAAAGAAAAAGATCACGTGGAAGGATTCGCTCCTGAATGTGCCGTGGTCACCCATGGAGGAGGAAAAAAATTAGCAGAACCTCTTGTGGTGCGACCCACTTCAGAAACCATCATTTATGAAACTTATTCTCGATGGGTACAAAGTCACCGTGACCTTCCCCTCTTGATCAATCAATGGGCCAATGTGGTCCGCTGGGAAATGCGCACCCGACTTTTTTTGAGGACGACTGAATTCCTCTGGCAAGAAGGTCACACCGTGCACGCAACTCAAGAGGAAGCCGAAGCTGAAACCATGAGAGCGCTCCAAATGTACAAAGACTTTGATCGAGACTTTTTGGCTCTTCCCGTCATGACCGGAAAGAAATCCGCCAAGGAAACTTTTGCTGGCGCCTTGTACACCATGACAACCGAAGCTTTGGCCAAGGATGGAAAGGTCATTCAAGCCGGCACTTCCCATCTTTTGGGACAGACTTTTTCTAAGGCTTTTGGCATCCAGTTCCAAGATGAAAATGGACAAATGCAACACGCTTGGCAAACCTCTTGGGGCGTGTCCACCAGAATCATTGGAACCTTGATTGTCTGCCATGGCGACGACAAAGGTTTGAGACTTCCTCCAAACGTGGCTCCCATCCAAGTGGTTTTTATTCCAATCTTCAAAACTGAGGAGGACCAAAAAAGCATCATGGAAAAATTGGAAGAAATTGGCGCCCAACTCAAAAACATGGGGATCCGCTTCCAAATCGATCAACGGGACAAAAGCCCAGGCTGGAAATTCAATGAATGGGAAGTAAAAGGGGTTCCTATTCGTGTTGAAGTGGGGCCAAGAGACATGGCTGAAGGACAGGCTGTGCTGGCTCGCCGTGACACGAGCGAAAAAGAAACCCATGCTTTGAATGAATTGCCTGAAAAGATCCGTGATTTGCTCGTAGAGGTTCAAGACAATCTCTTGGCCGAAGCTGAACATCACTTGAAAACGCATATTTTTGATGCCGATTCCATTGCAGACATGGTCAAAATACTCGATGAAAACGGCGGTTTTGTGCGTGTCCCTTGGGATGGAAGTGCAGAAGACGAACGTGCTTTACAAGAAAAAAGCAAAGCAACCATTCGCATTCTGGACCCTGAACCTTCAGCTCAAGAAAAGCCCTGCATCTTTACAGGAAAACCGACCAAAAAGATCGCTTACTTTGCGCGGGCTTACTAAAGTTTTCAAGCCTACCCAAGCCCCAACTGTTTTCGGATGGCTTCGGCTTGGTCTTCTTCATCCTGTTTTTGGCTGACGGCTTTTTCTTCCAATTCGATGTCTTTCCAATCGGCCATGTGTTCGTCTTCTAGTTTTTTGAGTTGAGGGCCGTGTTTTTGGGAAAGTTCAATGAATTTGGTTCTTTCTTCTTCAAAAATACGGATCAATTCGTCGACTTGCTCCTGGCGCAAACGAGGCATGGAATCAAGAATGCGCTTTTTTTCGTCTTTAGAAAGTGAAATGGAGCCAGCCAAGAGATTTAGGAATTTGGCTTCGTCAAAAGTGAGAGAGGTGGCGGCCAATTTGATGGTCGTCGTGAAATCTTGCATTCTTGAACCGAACACATAATTCGGGTCAAAACCTGGAGGCAAGGGTGGATTGGCTCCTCCCATTCCTCCTCCCACTGGAGCTGCACCATAAGGATTTGATGCGCTAGGATCCATCCCATACATTGGGGCACTTGGATTTGGTGCCATTGTGGCTGGAGCTGGAGCTGGCTGAACAGGTTGAGCTTGTTGAATAGGAGCCTGGGGCGCCGCCTGAACCGGAGGAGCATAAGCTGGCTGAGTCCCCGTCGGCATGGCGTACATGGGGGCTTGAGGAGCTGCGGGCTGAACTGGCTGAGGCTGTTGAACTGGCTGAGGATTGACTGGTGTTGGTGGCACGGGAATGCCCTGTCCAGACCCTTGATTTGACTGACTTCCTTGCCCTGGCTGAGGGAAAGAGAAGCCACCTGAGTAGTTGGATCCAGAAGTGTTTTGGTCGTTCGTCATGGGCCTAAGAATTTATTTTAGTGTAGCAAGGTGAGGCATGGAATCAAGCCAACACTTTGTTATTGTACAATTTTTAAGCAAAATAAGCAAGCTCTTCACGCAAGACACTGCCTATTTTTAGAAACAAAAAGAGGGCCCCCTCCACGCCACTTAAGAGCCCTCTTCAACCGTAAGTAATTTTATCTTCTCTGTATCAGTCAGAAAAATTGACTGAATGTCAAAGAAGGTCTCTTTATATACTACTCTTCAGAAGTTGTCTAGTCTTTTATCAAAAAAACTTGTAAAGTATGGGGAGCTAACCTGAAAAAATGCCACGATCCAAAAAAATTAGCTCCCATCATTTCAGCTATTTTCTGCTGACCGCCGCCATTCTCAGCACTCTTGGGCTCGGTTTTTGGAAATCTCAAGGTCACGACTTAAAGGGCAGCTTCTTTTCTTCAAATTCCTTGAATCAACTCAAAGAATTGAATCTGGAAAACCAAATGCAAATAGAAGATTTGAGCCAGCCGGATGGATCGATTTTGGTGAACGAACTCTTTCAGGCCAATGTTTTAAGCCCAGAAGCGCCTGAATCAAATGAGCATCGCGGATTGATTGTGAGCGTGAAAGGCCAAGATGAGCAAGAAGCCTACCTTTTGCTGAACCCCACCCAAGAGTTGAGCCAAGAAGGCTTGCAGGAATTGGCCTCTCTCTACATGGAAGCCGTGCCTGAGTTCAAAAATGTTGAAGTGGATCAAGACCTTCAATTGTTCGGCGAGCCTGCTTATTTTTCTTTGCCAAATGAGCCAACCGTTCAGCTGGCATCTGAGGAGTCTGATTTAAGTGCAGGTGCAATTCGAGTTGCCGTGATCGACAGTGGAGTCGACAGCACTCACGAAGTCTTCAAAAACATTTCCGTTGAGACAGGTTGGAACACCTTCGACCATCGATCTCTGCCCACCGACGACGTTAGCCACGGCACCCACATCGCTGGGATCATTGCGGGACAAGACCCGAATGTGAATATTGTGCCTTACAAGATCGTGAACAGCCAAGGCGGTAAACTTTCCAATGTCATAGAGGCCTTCAATCAAGCCATCGACGACGACGTGGATCTGATCAACACAAGTTTTGGGCTCAATTCTACCTCGTATGCCCTCAAAGAAGTGGTAGAAAAAGCCTACGATTCAGGGATCATCGTGGTGTCTGCGGCTGGAAACAGCAACAGTTCCAAGGGCTTCTATCCCGCCAGCTACTCTCATACCATTGCTGTGGGCGCCGTGGATGAAAACGGCATCAAAATGAGCAAATCCAATTATGGGACTTGGGTGGACGTGGTCGCTGAAGGAAGCCACATCTACTCCAGCATCCCTGGGAATCGTTACGGATACAAAACCGGAACTTCTCAGGCCACCGCCACCGTGACCGCTGCCGTTGCCAGACTTTTGGCCGAAGCTGAGGATCGCATGGATTTTGAAGACGTTCTAGAGGCACTTCAAAGCCTCCCCCTTGCCGTGGAAGACGGGGACTTGAAAGGACTTGCGA
>CAYGAB010000068.1:0-5784 GCA_964347725.1 uncultured Candidatus Peribacteria bacterium
CACAGCCCGTCAAAAGGAGCGTGAACAGGACGAAAAACTTGAAAGGGGTGCGCATGATTTTTGGGTGGAGTTTCAACTTTTTACAGAGTACGACAAAAACGAGTTTTGGGGAAGAAAAAAAGCCCCTCCGAGTGGGAGGGGCTGAGGGGGAGTGTGTTTTATCCAGGCATTCTAGATAGAAGGTACCCGAGAGTTCCTACGGCAAGGGCGACATTTCTTGGCGCTGCCCATTGTTTGAAGGTGGCTCCAAGTTCAGCCCCGCTTGTTGCAACTGGGTCTGCCATCATCCCAGCTGCACTTCCAATTCCTGTGGCTGCTCCACCCAGGCGAGAAAAGATCAGAGCAATGGCTGCTGCTGCCTCCCATGGATCGTCGATGTTGCTGAAGCATTGAGAAAGTAAAGGCACGGACTGGAGTGCTTCGTTTATTGCATGAGCATCCACGCCAATTTTCTGTAATAACTCACTTAACCCGTGCATTAATGTTTCATCGACGAATTCACGATTATGCGTTGCCAATTGTTTGAGTTGTTCGAAGAGCGTCGCAAATCCATCTTTTGAGCCATTTATCCCTACGATGGCTGCCACGATGTTGTCTGCGGTTCCGCTTGCACCATCCACGCCACCCGCAACACCGACGGTTACGGCTGTGTGTTTGAAGAGTATTGGTAGTTGTGAAGCACACACGGCTTTGATGGCTACCAATAGCATTCCTACAACGGCCTCTGCACCTAAAAGTTGCAGGGTGAGAACTCCTACAATTTCTTGTTCTTCTTTGTACAGAATTTTTGCGATTCTGTGTGGTATTACTCTATCTTTTAGGATCTTGTTCAGGGCTTCGATACATTTTTGTGAGACAGGATTGTCTTTTGCTGTTTTTGCGTAGTGGTCAATGAATTTCTTGATTTTCTGTGTCAGGTCTTCATTCAATGGCACATCAGCCTCTACTGATTGAGGCGACTCCGCGTCTGCTTTAGCGTGTGGTGCATGTTCGTGATGAACGTCTGACCCGTGACTGGAGGCTTGTTCTTCCCAGTAGGCTTCACTTGGCATGAGCAGGTTGGATTTCTTTTCCCATGCCTTTCTGGCCAATTCCATCCATTGTTTTGGACTCCAGCTCTTCGTAAAAGCTTGTCCACTTGGTATGGATGTGGTGAATTGAATCGTTGTTTCGCCCTCCTTCGTAAAAGCTTTTACACTTGGCATGGATATGGCTTTTGTATTTAGCATGTACCAAATGCTGGTCATTGCCATGACTGGCACGGAAACGGAGAGATTGAATTCAGTGCCTGCTAGAAAGCCATCCACTAGGTTGCCTTCTTTTTCTATAAAATGTGGGCAAATGACAAGCAAAAAGGCTGGGTCCATGATTCCATTGACATTCAAAATCATTCTCATCAAATGAATTGCAGACGCAGGTAGTCCTTCCGTGTACTCCTTTTCTTTTTCTGCGAAACTTGGAATGTCTTCATTTGATTTGCTTCGTACAAATTTTTCTAATGCGGCGTAAATCTCAGGGTCACGATCTTTGATTTGCTGCATGTAGGAGTCCACGAAGGTGAGGGTTGAGTCTTCCAAATCTTTTAATACAGGTTTGAGCGATTCTAGTGCTGCATTGTCTCCTTGTTTTAAGGCTTTGATGATTGAGCCCATTGTCAATCTGTAACGCACTTCCATGAAGATTGGGTTCATGAGTTTTCCAGATCCCATTGGAGAAAGTAGTGCTCCTTTGAAGCTTTCTGCAAGTGCTGCGGCGAGCAATTCTTTATTTGAATACTTTGTGTAGTCTGTCTTTGTTTCAATCACGGACATGGCGCGCACACCTGTAAAGAGGAAGCCTACCGTGGTTAAAGACCACCCTAGGTTTGCTAGTGTGTTTGGGTCCACCAAAAATTGATGTGCGACTGGGTATGTGGCCATCGCTAGGAAGTACCATGACTTGACGTTTACATCCACTTTCCCCTCTTTATTGATTTTGTGTCCCACGGCGCCGTTCTTTATGAGACAGGCAATGATGACGGCAAACAGGATTGCGCCAAAACCATTGACGATGTTTGCCCATTCATTGTGAGCTTCTTCGTTTCCAGCGTTTTGTTCGATATTTGCTTGAACGCCAATGACCTTGTCGATGTCAGCTTCTGTGACGTTGCCTGTTTGAGCACGAGTGAGTATATCTTTTAATGCATCTTTATTGGGTCCTTCAAGCCTGTCCAATTGCGCTAGTATTACTGCAACTGGGCCTTCTGGGGCAAAGCACTTTTCATGTGCTTGGGACATTTCTTGATGGTAGACTTCCCAGTCTAGTGCTGCGGATTCTGCGTTTTCTGCTGGGTCTTCTGATTGGTTTAGGGCATTTATTGCAGATGTATTCACACTGAATTGCAGGTCCATAGGGCTTCCCCATGTGTCTGCTTGGCCTTGTATGCCACCGCTCAAAGTTGCGCTGACGGCTTCTTTCACCAAAAGGCTTGTTTCCTGTGCTGTTGAATCATTGGCTTCTACGGTTTCTACGAATGCGGCCTCTGTGTTCTCTGTGTTGGTTTCTGCGAGTGGCATTTCGTTTGGTGCAGTGAGTGCTGCTGCGAACGATAGTGCTCTAAGCGGGGATTTTTGCATATTTTCAAAAGGTTAAATAGTATTATAGCATGATTGAGTCCGATAAGCTATACCCGATTTTCTGAAAAGTCAAGACCCCTAAGTGGACTTTTTTTGTGGGCCGTGGAAACAAAAAGACCCTGCTTTTGGGCGAGGTCTTTGATTGAAAGTTGAGGTGAGTAAGAAAGAGAATTATCGCTTCTTGTTGAAGCGAGCGTAGTGAGCGAAGGCTCGGTTGGCGGAGGCCATTTTTTCTACGTCTTCTTTCTTTTTGATGGCGGCACCGGTTCCTTCAGCGGCTTCTAGGATTTCTTGAGTGAGCTTTTTGAACATTGGAACACCTTTTCGTTTGCGAGCACTTCCCAAAATCCATCGGAAAGAAAGCATTTGTTGACGTTTTGGAGTCACTTCAAAAGGGACTTGGTAAACGGCTCCTCCGATTCGTTTTGGGCGAACTTCCATCAAAGGCTTGGAGTTGTCGATGGCGCGGAAAAACACTTCACGGGAATTTTTGTTTCCACGGCGTTCGAGCTCTTTGAGCATGTCGGTGAAGATTCTACGAGCGATGGTCTTTTCTCCATCTTGCATCAAGCAGTTGACGAATTTTTCACTGACGTCATCTGAGCTTGGTGGAATGTAATTGGTGATTCGAACGGTCATGGTTCAGGTTAGTTTCAGATTATTTTTTTGGACGTTTGGCGCCGTACTTGCTGCGGCTTTGCTTTCGGTCTTGAACACCTTGGCAGTCCAAAGCTCCACGAACAATGTGGTAACGTACCCCCGGAAGATCTTTCACACGTCCGCCACGAATGAGGACGATGGAGTGTTCTTGAAGGTTGTGACCTTCACCTGGGATGTAAGCGTTCACTTCGAAGCCATTCGTCAAACGCACACGAGCGTACTTACGAAGAGCCGAGTTGGGCTTTTTAGGAGTCATGGTGGTCACTTTGGTGCAAACGCCACGTTTGAGTGGGCTGGCCAAAGGACTGCTCTTGCTGTTGAGGGTATTGAAGATCGTTTGCATGGCAGGAGATTTACTCTTGCGAACTTTCTGTTGACGACCTTTTCGGATCAGTTGATTGATGGTGGGCATGCGTAAACATTGGATATTAGCTGGCGAAGTTTAGGGGATTTTGTTGGCTTATGCAAGGGAATTTTTAGACTTGAGTTGTCAGAAGTTCGACAGCGGATTTTTCAGGTTGGGACTTGAGGGTGTGTTTCCAGAAATGATTGGCTTCGAGATAAAATGGATTCGTCTTGCAAATACAGCTACATTTATTTAAAGTAGAGCTACAAAATGTCACGATTTGAAAAATGCTTGAAGAAATTTATTCAGAATCCAAATTCTTTGAATTACTCCAAGATGGAGTGGTTGCTGATCAACCTTGGCTTCATAAAAATTCAAGCCAGAGGAAGTCATCAGAAATTTAAACATTATTTGCTTGAGGAATCTCTGATTATCCCAGTGCACAACAATGAATGTAAACCTTACTACAAACACTATGTCTCAAAAATCATCGCTCGAATATTTCCTTACTCTTCATAATGTGAAGTACGTTTATCAATTGAAAGCTGTAGATGAAACAAGCACTCAGGTCATCTGTGAGGCGGCTGCCATCGATCAGCCATTTCTGAATGAAGACGTTCCAGCTTTGTTGATGGATTTGCCCAACCTGATTTTAGCGGAGAAGGAATACATTGAACGGCAAACGGAGGTGATTCGTTTTCGGGTGAGTTCGGAAGATAAAAAAGAGATTGAGAAAAGGGCGGCTCGTAAGGGATACAAAAATGTTTCGAGTTACTTGAGAGATTTGGCTTTGGGCTGAAAAGTCTGCCCGGGCAGACTTTTGTGAGTAGGAGGACTTGACATTTTAGAATTTACCATTATGATTCGGACATCTAATCATTAATTTTCTAAATATGGAAAGTCGTCTAGGTTTGGTTGCTGCGGCAACAGTTGGATTGCAAGCTTGTTTGTTGCTTAAGCCGAGGCCATATACGGTGGCTGACTGCGATGTAGAGGGAGATCAATGTTATGGTTCTGCTGCAGAAGCCTACTACAAAGATTTAGCTGAATGTCCTCTTGAAGACACAGGATCGTCTGAAGACACGGGAAGTGACACAGGACTGCCTGAAGAAACAGAAGGGTCTCTTTCATGTAAAGAAAAACTAAAAAACCTTCTGCTTGAAAATAACGATTTGTGCTTGAAGGCAGTTGAGGATTGTAAGGCTGATTTTAAGGATTAACAGCATGGTTTTTAAACCATAAAAAAGGGGCCGTGAGGCCCCTTTTTAGTATCTGAACTTCGTCGTCTATCTTTAGTCTTCTCGAGTGTCCACCACGAGTCCACCGATTTTGCGGCGGTAGGTTTCTCCGGCGGGAATGAGGCGACCGATGATGACGTTTTCTTTGAGACCGTCCAACATGTCCACACGGCGGGTGGTGGAGGCTTCCACAAGAACACGAATGGTTTCTTGGAAGGAAGCAGCGGCCAACCAACTGCGAGTGTGAAGAGAAATACGGGTGAGTCCAAGGAGGAGTCGTTCGTATTCAATGAGAGTTTTGCCGTCTTTTTCAAGGGCTTGGTTCTCTTCTGTGACGGTTTGGAAGTCGATCACTTCACCTGGAAGGAAGGTGCTGTCTCCAGATTCAACAATGCGAACCTTGGAGAACATTTGGCGAGTGATGATTTCAATGTGCTTGTCGTTGATCGTTTGACCTTGTGAGGCGTAGATGCTTTGCACTTCTGTCATGATGTACTTCTGAGTGATGTAAATGCCAGAAAGGCTCATCACTTTTCGAAGGTTCAAATGACCTGAGGTGAGGGGAGTTCCCTTGGAGACCAAGTCGCCTTCTTTCACGCGGAGGGTCTTGCCGGAATCCAACTTGTAGTTGAGTTCTTGCAGCTCCAGTTCGATCACAATCTTTTTCTTTGTGACTTCTAGAACGATTCCTTCCACTTGAGCGCGCATTTTTTTGCGGCCTTTTTCAGCGAGCACGTCTTTGAGGTTCACTTTGTCGCCTTTTTCCACCTTAACTTCCATGTCTTCCTCGAGTTCGTAGGTTTCAAGGGCGGCGTCGGCCGGAACAATGGAGATGGTGGTTTGGTTCCCTTTGGTTCGAATCTTGATTTTACCGTCGGCGTCGGCCAAAACGGCAGGTTTCTTAGGAGTTCGAGCTTCAAAGAGT
>CAYGAB010000069.1:0-5633 GCA_964347725.1 uncultured Candidatus Peribacteria bacterium
TTACAGAACGGTTTTACTGGCTTTAGTGATACGTTGTTTTTTACCCTTTTCATCCATTTGATGTCCAATGCGGGTTGCTTTCTTCGTCTTAGGATCCAAAAGCATGACATTGGAAGCGTGCAATGGGGCTTCAAACTGAGCAATGCTGCCCGCTTGATTTCCACGTTTTTTTACGTGACGCTTAACCATGTTCACGCCCTCCACAACGACTCGATCATTCTTCTTATCAAGCTTCATGATTTTGCCAGTTGCATTGCGATCTTTTCCTGCGATCACTACGACGATGTCTCCTGATTTAAATTTCATGGTATTAAAGTACTTCAGGGGCTAAAGAAACTATCTTTTGATAACCAGCATCTCTCAGTTCACGAGCCACAGGGCCGAAAACACGAGTTCCGCGAGGTTGTCCTTCTTTGCTTACGATGACCACTGCGTTTTCGTCGAAACGAAGGTAGGTGCCATCTTTACGGCGAAGGTTCTTTACCATTCGAACCACAACAGCTCGCTGAACACTTCTTCGTTTGACAGCTCCCTTTGGAGCGGCTTTTTTCACACTGACCACAATTTGATCTCCAATGCTTGCGTAGCGACGTTTTGAGCCACCAAGTACTTTGATGCACATGACTTCTTTGGCCCCGCTGTTGTCAGCTACGTTGAGAATGGTTTGAACTTGAATCATTGTATTTAGTTAAGCGGTTGCTTTTTCTGTTGAACCTTCTGGAGCATCCGTTGTCCAGCGTTTTAGTTTAGATAGAGGTCGAGTTTCATAGATGGTGACTTGGTCACCTACTTGGAATACGTCTTTCTCATCGTGCGCATGAAATTTTTTAGTCACACGGTATCGTTTCTTGTACTTGGGATGGACCTTGTAGGTGTTTACTTCCACCACAATGGTCTTTGCGCCAGACTTGGAAACGACACTTCCTTTTTTGCTACGCATGTTTTTTAGAGTTACGAATGGTATTTATACGTGCCATTTGTTTTTTATACAAGCCAATTTTGTGAGATTGTTTGTCCTCACCATTTTTAACCATTAGGTCGGCTTGGTGAAGTTCACAATCGGTCTTTCTGTATAGGTCAATCAAATCCAATTCAGACATTTTTTTAAGATCTTCGATGGTGTGTACTTTGAAAGTTGACATGATTATTGTTGATTGACGGATATGAAGCGAGTTTTCACAGGGAGCTTGTGTCCGGCGAGACGCATTGCTTCACGAGCAATGGATTCTTCTACACCGTCCATTTCAAACAAGATAACTCCTGGCTTTGCGACGGTGGCATAACGGTCCACAGCCCCTTTACCAGATCCCATCGGAACTTCCGCTGACTTTTCAGTAATGGGTTTGTGAGGGAATATGCGAATCCAGATTTTTCCTCCACGTTTGATGTAACGAGTCATGGCACGACGTGCCGCTTCGATTTGTCGAGAGGTTATTTCGCAGGTGGTCATGGCTTTCAATCCATAACTGCCAAACGCAAGTTCTGCACCTCCTTTAGTGTTTCCAGTGAAATCACCTCGGAATCGATGCCATCGACGGTATTTGACTTTCTTAGGCAGTAACATGATTTCTTCGGTTAAATACGAGACCTCTGTTTATCCATACTTTCACCCCAATCACACCATAAGTGGTATTGGCAGGGGAGGCAGCATAATCGATGTCCGCACGGAAAGTATGAAGAGGGATTTGTCCTTCAGAGTAGAATTCGGTTCTAGCGATTTCTACACCATTGAGACGTCCACCCACACGAATCTTCACACCCTTTGCGCCAGCATCCATTGCTTTACGAACCGCCATTTTTGCAGCACGACGGTAAGAAACACGACGTTCGATTTGCATGGCAATGTTTTCACCAACCAAACGAGCGTCTAGCTCAGGCTTCTTAATTTCTTTGACATTCAAAGTGAATTTGTGGCCGAACTTTTTTTCAAGAGCAACCTTCACATCTTCAACACCAGCTCCTTGACGTCCGATGATCACACCAGGCTTGGAAGAGTGGATGTTCAAAGTGATGTCTTTTGCGTTCCTCAATAATTCCAGAGTAGAAACTCCCATGTTCTGGAGTTTTGCAATCACAAAGCTACGAATGTTTCGGTCCTCTTCAAGAACTTTTGCGTAGTTCTTGTTTGCGTACCAGCTGGACGTCCATGTGCGGATGATTCCAGTTCGTAGTCCGACGGGGTTAGCTTTACTGCCCATGATTATTCAGATTTAGAATTAGTAGAAGGTGGTGTGTCTATTTTAACATCCACTGTCACCGTGATGTGGGATGTTCGTTTGAGAATAGGATGAGATCGTCCACGAGAGACTGGCAAGCTGCGCTTGTAAGTGGTTCCTTTGGTCACCACAACTTCTTTGATGTAGAGACGGTCGACGTTCTGCTTGAAGTTGTTTGTTGCATTGGACATGGCCGAATGAATCACTTTGTAGAGAATCTTAGCTCCTTTCTTTGGAGTGAATTGCATGGCGTCCAAGGCATCCTTTGCCATGGCACCACGAACCATTCCTGCCACAAGATTGGCTTTTTTAGGAGAGATGCGGATGTTTCTTAGTACTGCTTTCATTGTCTTTAAGTGAAGTGATTAAGCTTTTTTATTCGGATGACCACGGAACTTACGAGTTGGTGCAAATTCACCCAAACGATGTCCAACCATGGCTTCGGTCACAAACACAGGAGTGTGCTCTTTTCCGTTGTGAACCGCGAAGGTGAATCCAACGAATTCAGGAGCAATCTGTGAGTTGCGAGCCCAAGTCTTGATGATGCGCTTGTTTTCACCCATCACACGCACTTTTTTAGTGAGTTTGACGTCCACATAAGGTCCTTTGTAACTACTGCGAGCCATAATTAAGAGTTAAGTTTTGCGAGCATTTTACCTGAACGAGTCCTGACGATCCATCGATTGGTGTCTTTACGCTTTCGAGTTTTAACACCAAGTGCTGGTAGACCCCAAGGAGTCTTAGGGTAAATCATACCAATAGGAGCACGACCTTCACCTCCACCATGGGGGTGATCACAAGGATTCATGACGGTTCCACGAACCTGAGGACGTTTCCCACGATGACGATTTCTCCCAGCCTTTCCGATGACCACTAGACCATGGTCCGCATTGGACACACGACCGATCGTTGCATAACAGGTTTTTGGAACGAAACGAATTTCTCCAGAAGGCAATTGCACTTGAGCGTACTCACCGTCCAAAGAAACCAATTTAGCACTTGCTCCAGCCGTTTTAACGAACTGACCTTTGCCACTTAGATTGATTTGCACGTTGTGGATTTCAAACCCGATAGGGATGTTGATCAACTGCATGCGATTTCCAACTCGAGCACGTGTCTTTTGAGCGGTCAAAATCTTTTCACCGACCACAATTCCCTCTGGAGCTAGGTGGTAACGGTATTCTCCGTCCTTGTAGCAAACCAACATGATGAAGGCACTTCGATTTGGATCGTACTCTACGGTTCGAATTGTGGCTTCAATGTTGAGTTTGTCGGTTTGATCAAAATCAAGCATTCGAATTTTTTTCTTGTTTCCACCTCCACGATGACGCGTGGTGATGATCCCACCATTGTTTCGGCCAGCTTGCTGCTTTTTTGCTTTGAGCAATGGCTTGAATGGAGTCGTACAGGTCACTTCTTCATAAGTGAGAACACTCATTTGTCTTTGACCCGGGGTTGTTCCTTTAACTTTGCGGATTGGCATAGTTTTTAATTAGAGTGACTTAGCTTTGCTTAAGTTTTGATAAATCGAGCTTTTCTCCAGCTCGTAAGGTCACGATCGCACGGCGAGTGTTTGCCCTTTTTTGAATTAGATTCCTTCCACGACCAACGCGGAACTTTGGAAGACCTCTGAGAATGTTCACCGCCTTAGTCTTTACTCCATAGAGTACGCCGAGAGCCATTTTTACATCCACCTTGGTTGCATTTTCATGCACAATGAAGGTGTACTTGCTCATTTCAGCACCTTTCACACTTTTCTCAGTGAGGACAGGCTTGACGATGATTTGACTTAAATTCATATAAATTATTTAACGTAAGTTGACTCTAGGTCTTTCAAGGCAGCCTCAGTGAAGAGAACGTCATTGAAAGTCAGAAGATCAGAAGGATTCAAATAACCACTTGTGATGACTTTTGCTTTAGGATGATTCCGAGCCGAGCGTCGAAGAATTTCTTCTTCACGATTTGCCACAACCAAGACGTTGCGAGCAAGAGCCATTCCCACGATCATGCTTTCGAATTCTTTGGTTTTAGGCGCATCAAGCACGAATTTGTCCAAAGCCATGATCTTTCCATCTTTTGCTTTTGAGCTCAAAATGGAGAACAAAGCTTTGCGGCGCATTGCCTTTGACATCATCAGGCTGTAATTCTCAGTATTCCTAGGTCCAAAAGCAACACCCCCACCTTTCATGTGCACGTTTCGAGTGGAACCTTGACGAGCATTGCCAGTTCCCTTTTGACGGAAAGGCTTGCGTCCACCACCACGAACTTCAGCGCGAGTCTTTGCATGTGCAATTGAAGATCGAGCATTTGTCTGTTGGTAAACCAAATACTGATGAACCAAACCTTCGTTGATTTCGATTTCAAAGAGGGAAGCAGGAAGAGTCAAATCTCCTTTCTTCTCTCCATTCTGATTGTATAAAGGTGCTTTCATAAATTATTTCTTGATAGAAACTAAAGTGCCGTTTCCACCTGGGACTGGACCTTTGAGTCCAAGAAGATTTTTTTCTAGGTCGAGGTAAACAACTTCAACAGAGTTTAAGGTTACGGTGTCGCTACCCATTCGTCCAGCCATCTTCTTGCCCTTATGAACTTTACCAGGACGTGAACAAGCTCCAATGGAACCTGGTTCGCGGTGATGGTGAGATCCATGAGTTTCAGGGCCACGGCTGAAGTTGTGACGTTTGATCACCCCTTGAAAACCTTTACCCTTAGAAGTGCTGGTTACTTTTACCATGTCTCCAGCGGCAAACACTTGAGCGGTGATCAAGTCACCAATCTTGTGCTCAGCACTTTCTTCAACACGGAACTCTTTCACGTGCTTGAACTTACGATTTTTTGTCGGCTTGTTGTACGCATCGAAACCAAGGACTAACGCCGGATATCCATCAGCCTTTACCGTTTTCACTTGGAGAACGGTGTTGGGAGTACACTCCACAACAGTTAGAGGGATCACACGACCATCATCTTGAATCAGACGAGTCATACCGATTTTTTTGCCTAGTATTCCAGACATAGCATCAGGGCTTAAGGAAGCTTTTGGACTTTAGTATCCCGACCAAGGAGTTGCCAATGGCAACGGTCTTTGGGTGCACTGCACTTTGTGCAGGAGGAGCCTCTGCTTCGCGGCTAAGATTTTAAACGCCCGTGGATACTAAAGAAGCTCACGGACAAAGTCAACATTATTTTTTGCTTTTGGCAGCTTTTTTTGGCTTAGCCTCGGACTTTTCTCCTTTTTCTTCAATGATCATCTTGATTTCGATGTCCACACCAGAAGGAAGAGAGAGATTTGAGAGCTCTTCGATGGTGGCTGGAGTTGTTTCCGTTAGGTCGATCAGACGGGTGTGAGTTCGTAGCTCGAATTGTTCGCGAGCGTTTTTGTGCACGAAAGTTGATTTGAGCACGGTGAATTTTTCAATT
>CAYGAB010000070.1:0-5618 GCA_964347725.1 uncultured Candidatus Peribacteria bacterium
GTGGGAGTGAATAGGGATTCTCTCGGTTTTGGAATGGGTTCCAAACCCATTTTGAATCGATATGGATTTTGTGTGGGTGACCCGGATACGGCGGAAGTTTTGTACCGAGACAAGGAGCTCACTCAAAAAGCCTTGCATCCAAAAACTGTTTTGCACGGAGTGGTGAAGGGTGTGTCCGCGGGAGGAAATGAATCTGGCATTCCGAGCCCTCAAGGTTTTGTTTATTTTGACCGATCTTACAGTGGGAAACCCCTGGTTTTTGCGGGGACGGTGGGGCTGATTCCGCGCACGGTGAATGGCAAAGATTCGACCAAAAAACAGGCTCAAACGGGAGATCGCATTGTGATGGCCGGTGGAAGAGTGGGCTTGGATGGGATCCATGGGGCTACTTTTTCTTCAGAGGCTTTGGACAGCGGAAGTCCATCCACGGCGGTTCAGATTGGAGATCCCATCACGCAGAAAAAAATGATGGACGTGATTGTGAAAGAAGCGCGAGATAGAGGACTCTACCGCAGCATCACGGACAATGGGGCCGGTGGCTTGTCTTGCTCGGTGGCGGAAATGGCCAAAGAATGTGGAGGTTGCTTGGTTCAACTGGACCGAGTGCCTTTGAAGTATCCAAATCTGGCGCCTTGGGAAATCTGGATCAGTGAATCTCAGGAACGCATGACTTTTGCCGTTCCTCCTGAAAAGGTGGAGGAATTTGTGACACTTTTGGCTCGGCGCGGAGTGGAGGCCACGGACATTGGAGAATTCACGGAGAGTGGCCGTTGCCAGGTCAGGTGGCGCGAAGAACTTTTATTGGATTTGGAGATGGACTTTTTGCACGATGGCTTGCCAAAAGAGCCTCAATTCAGTCGGACTCCTGTGGCCGTGCATCAGTTTCCAGATTTTTCGGAGCCTCGAGATTACGCAGCGACTTTGCTTCAAATGATTTCGGCGAAAAATGTGGGTGGATTTTCTTGGATCTCCAAATGGTTTGACCACGAGGTGCAAGGAGGTTCCGTCATCAAGCCGGTTCAGGGAAAGGGCCGGGTGAACGGAACGGCCAACGTCATTCGGCCGCTCTTGGATTCCAATAAAGCGATTGTGACGTCTCAAGGCATCAATCCTTCTTACAGCGTCTTGGATTGTTATGCCATGGCCGCCGCTTCCATTGATGACGCGGTTGCCTCCGCGGTGGCGGCGGGCGCCAATGTTGACCACATGGCGATCATGGACAATTTTTGCTGGTGTTCTTCTACGGAACCTGAGCGTTTGGGTCAACTCAAGGCAGCGGCCCGCGCTTGTTTTGACACGGCCGTAGCGTACGGCACGCCCTACATTTCCGGAAAAGATTCCATGTTCAATGACTTTGAAGGCTACGATTCGCAGGGTAATCCTCTCAAAGTGTCCGCCTTGCCGACTTTGTTGGTTTCGGCTTTGAGCGTGATTCCAGACGCGCGTCATGCCATGAGTTTGGACTTCAAGCAGGTGGGAGATCTGATTTATTTGATTGGGCAGACTGAAAATGAACTCGGTGGAAGTGAGTATTTGAGGCACTTGGGTCTGGAGGGGCATCAGGTTCCGGCAGTGGACACGACTAAGGCGTATGCTTGTTACCAAGCCATGTTTTCCGCCATGCAAAAAAGCGTTTTCAATTCGGTCACGCACGTGGAAAAAGGTGGATTGGGAGTGGCGCTCTTGAAAGCGGCCATTGCTGGTCAATTGGGCTGTGAGTTGGAACTTTCTGAGGCTTTGCTCGGTGATTTGCGCCCCGATGAATTTTTGTTTTCCGAATCCAAAAGTCGATTTTTGGTGAGCGTGGATCCTTCCAAGCAATTGGAGTTTGCGGCGGCTTTCCCAGAGGCAAAATTCTTGGGTCGTGTTGCGGCGGGCGATCAGATTGTCATTCAAAAAGTGGCTCAGCTTTCTTTGGCCGAGGTGACAGAAGCCTACCATCGTGTCTTTAAACACTACTAATGAATCCTAAAGTTTTGGTGCTTTCCGGGTATGGGCTCAACGGCGAACAAGAAATGCGTCAGGGCTTTGTTTTAGCCGGAGCGGAGGTGGAGATCGTGCACATCAATGACATCATTGAGGGGCAAGTTTCTCTGGACGAATTTCAGGTTCTGGCCATTCCGGGTGGATTTTCTTATGGAGATCACACGGGGGCTGGCAAGGCTTTTGCCAATCGAGTTTTGAATAATTTTGGCGACGATTTGCTCGAATTCATTCAGCGAGACACGCTCACTTTTGGGATCTGCAATGGATTTCAGATTTTGGTTCAGCTCGGGATTTTGCCGGCGATGGATGGTGATTACGGAAAACGTCAGGCCGCGCTCATCCACAACGCCAGTCAGCGCTATCAGTGCGAGTGGATTCGGGTTAAGGTTCAGCCGACGAACTGTGTTTTTACCCGTGGAATTGAGTTTTTGGACTTGCCGATTGGGCACGGAGAAGGGCGATTCTACATGCCAGAAGCCGACTTGGAGGCTTTGTTGGATCGTCAACAAGTGGCGCTCACCTATCAAGACTACAATCCCAACGGAGCGTTCAAGGACATTGCCGGAGTGACGGATCCTTCTGGGCGAATTTTCGGCTTGATGCCTCACCCGGATCGTTCTTTGTACTTCACCAATCGCCCCGATTGGATCCAGCGCAAAATCGAACTGGAAAAAGCGGGTCTTGAAGTTCCTGAGTTTGGGCCAGGTTTGGCCATCTATCAAAATGCGGTTTCTTATTTCACTCAATCCTAAATATGACCACTTACGAAGACTCCGGTGTGAACATTGAACTTGGAGACGAGTGTTCGGCTCGGGCTTACGCTCATGCCAAATCCACTTTTCCTTCTCGAACGGGCATGTTGGGGCAGGCCGTGACTTTGGAAGGTGGTTTTTCTGGAGCGCAAGACATGGGCGACTATTATTTGACGCACAACAGCGACGGCGTTGGGTCCAAAGCGGTGGTGGCTCAGGCGCTCGGAAAATACGACACCTTGGGTTGGGACCTCTTGGCCATGGTTTTGGACGACACGGTTTGCATGGGAGCGGAAACCCTTTCCATCACCAACACTCTCGATACGGCCAAGGTGGATCCTATTGTCACAGATGCTTTGCTCAAAGGTTTGGCCGAAGCTTGCCTCAGCCAAAAAGTGATCATTGCTGGCGGGGAAATTGCGGAATTGCCTGGCATGGTGAATGGCTTCACGTGGAACGCGTCTTCGATTGGAGTGGTGGCCAAAGACAGGATGATTGTGGGAGACAAGGTTCAAGTGGGAGACAAGATCATTGGGCTTGGCAGCCGTGGATTCAGATCGAATGGGCTTTCTTTGGTTCGGAAAATTTTGACGGATGCTTTTGGGGAGGACTGGGCGCATGAACCTTATGGCGACGGAATGAATTGGGGTGAGGCCGTTTTGGTGCCCTCACGTTTGTACAGCGCTTGCGTTTTGGATATGATCGGTCGATTTGGCCAGCCGGCCCAAGTGGAAGTGCATGGCATCGCGCACATCACGGGGGGTGGAATTCACAATTTGAACCGAGTTTTAAAGAAAAATAAGCTCGGGGCACGGCTACAAAATTTGTTCAAACCACTGCCTGTCATGCAAAAGTTGCAAGAACTGGGCCAAGTGAGTGATGAAGAAGCCTACAAAACCTGGAACATGGGCACGGGCATGGTCTTGGTTCTGCCGGAATCGGAAGTTTCAAAGGCTCTGGAAATTGCGGCTGAACATGAGATCCCGGCTCAAGTGGTGGGGGAGGTGACGGCGGAATCAGGGCTCAGAGGTTTCCTGCTTGGGTAGGAAAAGTCCGCTCAAGACTCTTGATTTTTTTTGAATTTTTGGTATGCATCGGTTGTTATGTCCAAAATTCTCAATTTTCTTTTGTCGCCTTTTGCTCGTTTGAGTCCAGCGCAAGCCACGGTCTTGTCTTTTTTGACCATGTCTTTGGTGGGGTCCTTTCTTTTGTATTTTACGGAACAAGGTCGTCTTGTGGAGGCCAAGGTGCCTGTTTTTCAAGATGTGAAGATTGAGTCTTTGGAGGGGCTTGAAAGTGAGAATTATTTGTCTGAACCGCATTTTGAAACGCACGTTTTCACAAAAGATGTGCAGTACGAGGGCGAAAAATTCATTGACATGTTGTTCACCTCTGTATCTGCCTTGTGTGTCACGGGCTTGACCTCCACTGATTTTTCTAAATTCACTTTGATGGGGCAAATCATTACTTTGATTCTCATTCAGATGGGAGGGCTTGGAATCATTGTGTTCACCTCGATTTTTGCTTTTGTCATTGTCAAAGGGTTTTCAGAGGGCAATTCATTCTCTGACTTATTGGCTGGCATTTTGGACACGAGCAACCACAATGTTTTTCGTATGTTGAGGCACGTTTTGTTTTACACTTTGTTTTTTGAGTTGTGTGGATTTTTCATCATGGGAATACATTTGGATGGACGTGAAGCTTTGCTTGGAGGCATGAATGCTTGGTGGTGGGCTTTGTTTCATTCCGTTTCTGCCTTCAACAATGCAGGTTTTGGTCTTCTCAATAACAATTTGGTGGAGTTTGTTCATGATCCAGTCATCAATTTCACGATTGCTGCGCTCATCGTATTGGGAGGTTTGGGTTATCCGGTTTTGATTGCGCTTCATACTTTCTTGCGAGGAAAATTGTCGCGGCCTGGCGATCTTGTGCAGAAAGCTTTGGAAAAAGACGTGCAGGAGGTGGTGGCTTCTCAGGTTCAAACCAAAGTTGCTTTGATTGGAACCGTTGTTTTGATCTCGGTGGGCATGTTCGTGCCTTTTTTGATGGAGATGAACAATCCAATTCTTGCAGGAAAGTCTTTTGGAGATCAGCTCCTGATTCATTTTTTCCAGAGTGTTTCAACTAGGACGGCGGGCTTCAATACCATTGATATTGGAGGATTGGGGATTTCAACTTTATTTTTGTACATGTTCCTCATGTACGTGGGAGCCAATCCGGCCGGTACGGCAGGGGGTATAAAAATCCCTACTTTGGCTATTTTGTACGGGTATGTGAAGGATTGGTTCGCGGAGCCTGGCAAACCTGTGATCCTGTTCCAGCAGAGGATCAGTCGTTTTGCCGTTTCTCATGCGGTTCGTTTGTTCTTTTTTAGCAGCTTGGTCATTTGTTTTGTGGTCTTTCTGATCAGTTTTAATGAAGCAAAATACCTCATCACTCCTGATCCAACTTTCAATTTCACTAAAGTTTTGTTTGAGGTTTTCTCGGCTTTTGGCACGGTGGGCCTCTCAATGGGTTTTGCGGGTGGAGTCACCAGTTTTTCTGCCATTTTGACGCCCATTTCTAAATTTCTCATCATTCTCACCATGCTCTTGGGCCGATTGGGTCCGCTCACCATTCTTGCTTCTTTAAAGACCAATCGAGCGAAACACACCACTCTCACGGAAGATTTCAAGGACGTTCAGAAAATTCAGATTGGCTAGACCTAAATTTGATTTCTCAGCATAATGGCCACAAGCCCTTAACTCCATTTGCATGTTGCCCTACGATGTCATTGCTCAACAAATTCCTTTGGTTTTGAAGGGGACTCATTTTGAAAAGCTTGGCGACAGGTACGAAGGCAAGGTTCCTCAGGCCATTGAGGGAACAGGACCAGGCGGC
>CAYGAB010000071.1:0-3057 GCA_964347725.1 uncultured Candidatus Peribacteria bacterium
ATACTTACTTGTATATTATAACAAAACACTGCCAAAACCACAATTCGCTTTCAGCCCATCGGTTCACTTGGCCGTCGTGAATTGCACCAATGCCAATGCAAATAAGAAACAGGCCAGGTAGGCAATGGCAAAATTGATCCAGTGAGTTTTTGGAAATTGCCCGTTGAGACAGATCAAAATCAGGCTGAAAAAGATGGCCGCTATCGCCCCATAAATCCCTCCAACCAGAAATGGACGAGAGATGTTTTTGTCTTCCATTGTCAGCAGAACGTAAGAAACGGCAAACACAATGGGAATCCCACCAATGGCTCCTGCTAACTTAGGCCCAACCAGATTAGCCAGCGTCAAAATGAGTGCGGTGATCCCCGCCGAAGCCATGCTTTTCAAGAGGATGTCCATGCTGCTTGGTTACTCACTGTTTCCACGAGTATAAAAGGGTGCTGACTTTCATGCAAGTTCAGATTGGGGTGCCAAATGGCAATGTCGGCTTCAAACGTAGTGGTAGCCATACTGCTTGGCGTGGTTTGCAAGTACGGCCGCAGCACCTTCTGCGTACACTTTCGTTGTATTGATCACAGGCACAGCATGCATTCTTCTTCGGTGATCTTGTATGACTTCAATTGTGAGCCCAGAAAGTTTTGATAGAATTCCTACGGCGTGCTCTGGAATTATTTCATCACCGTTGTCGTGGTAGGTTTGGCATAGGGAGGTAGAAGTAAGCAAAATCGCTGGTTTTTCTGCCACTTCAATGCTCGGGAGCATGTGTTTAACAATCTCATACAAGTGCTTGATGTTCTCGGTGGACTGATCTTTTTGCTCCGCATGGTACATGGCAAGTTTTGCCCGTCGTATTTGCTCCGAATCAAGGGTGTGAATGTTGATGAGGTGGTCAATGCTCATGAAATCAGCATGGTATTTGCTGATGCTGGGGTCTGAAACTTGTGACCCACCAACGACAAAAACATCCTTGACGTCGCCCCTTAGGGCTTGCCTGTGTAAATAATTGGTGACAACAACAGGTTTGGATATCAAAGAAACTCTTCTGCTGATGGTGTGAATCAAATCTTGATCACTCGTCGATTCAAGTTCGCCATTGAGCTGAGAGCGCAAGACTTCAATCACATGTTTCCTTACCTCTTTTGGCATCCTGTCGCCAAACAATTCTTCGAGTGGGGCAATATTGCAATCGAGAAACAACAGGTTGATTTGCTCCCTCACTAGCCTTGCCACTGCAACCGAAAGTTGTTCAAAAATTGAGCGCCAACATTGGGGGAATTTAACGGTTTCGAAATCGAGAGTTGGTTGGCGGTAGACATGCAGGCTTGTTTCTGTGTCAGATTGTAGTTTTGGCCTTTCTAAGGCTGCCTGGATTTGTTCAGCAAAAAGAGTGGTGGTCTCTGTCACCAACAAAGCGGCTTTTTTCTCGATCCTGCCAGCATCAGTGCGGTCAGAATCGCTAATGCTGATTCTCTCATGCTCCCAAGTGCTGGGCTGTTCTTCAATTTCATTTCCTTCGGCAGCTTGATTGATGTCGGCCACCATCACCAAGGGAAGTTGCTCGGATTGATTGAAATGAGCTTCCATTCGAGCAACAAAGGTGTCCCTTCTGAATTCCGTTGTCCAATCTGGATGTCCTCCATTGGTCGTCACGTAACCCTTCCTGCGCATTCCACTGTCGTACAAATGGACCACGCGATTGGTCCCTTGGCCTGCTGAGCCAGCCTCACTCTGTGGGAAGAGAGAAAGGGGATGCACCTCGCCTTTCGCAATGCCGAAAGACTCCTCAATCTCGGCTGGCCTCAGGTCAAACTTTGTTCCCAAGCCAGCCTCTTTGAGTGCTTGTTTCACTTTACTCATGTCAAGCTTTTTGTCTGCCATGGTGTTCACCATCACGATGAAGGGTGGTGCGGCTTTCGGTCTGCTCACATTCACTTGATAGCACAGTGTTTTTAATTCTTGCTTTGGCAAATGGTCTGCGCCGTAGGGAGCATCACGAACCTGTTGCTCAATGACTTCAACGCAACCGTACTCTGTTGCCGATTTTCTGTTGAGGCGAATGTCAAAATCGACCATTCCATCGGGATCAATGGCCTCTATCATGTTGACGATCTGAGCCAATCGACTGCCTTCTGTCCCTGCTATTGCATCAATGGGTCCATGCTTTTGCTCAAGGCGATGTTTTGGGGAAGTGTACCTGTGAGAGTAGTCTGGCTGGACGGCGGGAAGCCCCACTTCTGTGCAGGCTTGTCCAGCAGGACAGGTGCATTGTATCGCATCAATTTGCCTGATGCTCAGCATGGAATGGGCAGCGTAAATATTAACCACATTGTAGAATTGATCCACCGTCATATCTGGATCAACTAAATGTGTGATGTTTTGGGCAGCGTTGATAGCTGATCGTCGTACGACACGTCCTACCCCAGGAGCGACTGCCAATTCAGAAAGGAGCTGATCAAAATGAGCTCTATTTGGAAAAATAGAAAGTTTGTCCGAAAAGCCACCATGTAAATCGTAGGCACGTATGAAAGTCTTGCCTTCGAGAGGAGGGCTGCTGTCTTCTTGGAATAGTGGTTCTTCACTCATCTTGATGGTTTTGCTGACAAAGAATGTAATTAAAACACAAAATCGCCAATTTAGCAATTAATTCAGTGCATTGACTGGGCAAAATGCTTATGCCGTTCGGGTAAACATGGTTTATTTCCTGCCCACCATCTATGGGCAGAAGACTGGATTTTAAGTCAAAGTTCTGGTAAAATCTCCACGAGACTTTATTTGGCAAACCAAGCATGATCACCTCCACCCTCGAAAAATTCGGCTTGGATCCCAAAGAAATTGCGGTGCTTTTGCGCTTATTGCAGTTTGGGGAATTGCGCGCGAGCGTTTTGGCCTATCAAATGGCTCAGCCAAGAACCACCGTGCAGAACATTTTACTCAGGCTGGAGCAAGAAGAATTGGTGACCAAACGTTTTGAACGGGGCACGGCTTTTTACACGGCCATTCGCCCAGAAGAAATGATGCAATTGTGGGAGGCACGTCAACGTCATCAGATGCAAAGCT
>CAYGAB010000071.1:3067-5517 GCA_964347725.1 uncultured Candidatus Peribacteria bacterium
GACAACATGCAAGTCTTCCGAAAAATCATGCCTGAGATGGAAAGCATGATGAAATCCAATAAACACGTGCCAAACGTCAAATTTTATCGAGGAATGGAAGGAGTGCGCAAAGTTCTGTTTGACACGCTCAATTCAAAAACGGAGCTCAAGGATTTTGCCAACATAGACGCGATGTTCAAAACCATCAAACCCGTGAACGACGAGTACGTGAAAGAACGCGAAAAACTCGTGGCAAGCACCAAGCCTCATCTCACCAAGCGCAGCCTTCTTGTGGACACACCCTTCGCTCGCCAGGTTTATGAAAGCGGTGATTATTCTTCTCTTTCCCACAAAGGGTACAAATGGATTACCTCCGACAAGTACTTCTTCTCGATTGAAATGAACATTTATGATGGAAAAGTTTCCTACCTCACCTACGTGGAAAATGACCTGGTCGGCGTGATCATAGAAAACGACTACATCCATCAAATGCACAACGCCATGTGGGATTTGATTTGGGACACTTTGCCTGAGCCAAATTGAAATTCAGAGTGCATGTTTGGCTTGGATCTCATCTAAGGTTTTACCTCCATGAGTCTTCCAGTCTTTTTCTGCCTTTTCAAGTTCCGCAAAAAATTCCTCTCTGGTTTGAACAGGTTTCAAAATTAGGTTGTCACCGCTCCAACAACACTCGACGTAATGGGCTTTGAACTTTTTGCGAAATGAGGAGGGGATGGTGATTTGCCCGCGATTGGATATCGGCAGAATTTTTACTGTCATTTTTTGCAGTATTACGGAATTACAGTAATATTTTAAGCCAAATTGATTTTTGAAGCAATGTTTTGCTAAGCTGAATCTACTTAACTTTTCTTCACATGAAGCTCAATTTCTTGCTGGTTTTTGCACTTTTTTCTATCTTATTTGTGGGATGCGCCCAGACTCAAGTGGAGGAAACGGTGACGGTGAAAGTGGCCGCTAGTGCCGAGGTTCAGAATACTCTTTTTGAATCTGAAGAACTAGGATTCAAAATGCAAATTCCTGCGGAATGGCAGCTTCAGACTCAGTTGGAAGACACCACTTGGGTGAGTGGAACAGTGCCAACATTGTATTTCAGAAGCCAAGACGGAACGGACGTTTTTGCGGTGACTCGTTTCACTTTGGATGAATGGGCTCAGGTTCAAGCCGAGGAGGGCCCTCAGCCAACAGAAATTGTGCGAAACGAGGAATACGTTTGGACTCAAAGCCAGACTCAAGACGCATCTGGAGTTGAGGCGGAATTGGAACAACTCCCCGCATTGTGGACTTCTTTCAGCACGAATCTTTAAACTTGCCCTGAGTGCCCTCTCATGCTAAAGTGCTGCCGCTTTATCTGTCTTTCAGACGCGGTGGCGATTCAATCGCTCGGCTCAAGATCTGAAAGTTATCCTTTAACCCAAACGGAATGAAGTATGAATTGATGGTGATTTTAAATCCCAAGCAAACCGAAAAGGAGATTGAAAAACTCCTCAAGGAAATCGAAGGCTTGTTCAACGAAAACGGCCTCAAATTGCTGGACAAAGACCTTTGGGGTCAACGCGAATTGGCTTACAAAATCAAAGGGCAAAGCTCTGGATTTTATGTGGTCATGCTCTTTGAAGGAGAGCCGAGCGGAGCCGACACGGTTCGCAAAGATCTACGAATCCAATCTGGAATCGTGCGTTACATGATGGTCAAAATGCCAGACAGCTACGGAATCGTTCGTTACGAACACAATGTGGCTCCTGCCCCACAAAAGCTCAACAAACACGCTGAAGAACTTCAGAAAAAAGTGAGTGGCCGTAAAACGGCAGAAGAAAAAGGCGAGGCGGCTGAAACTTCAAAAGAAGATGGCGCAAAACTTGAAGAAAAGTTGCAAGCCATCATGGAAGACGCAGACTTAGGTCTTTAAACTATCCACTTAACTCAAACCTCTATGCGTAGTGTCAACATGGTTATCCTGATTGGAAACCTAACCCGAGATCCTGAGCTGAAAACCACCGCGAGTGGCCAATCCATTGTTTCTTTTGGAATTGCCACCAACCGTCAGTGGACAACTTCCACTGGAGAAAAGCGAAGTTCTGCCGAATTCCACGAATGTGTGGCTTGGGCCAAGCTCGCTGAAATTTGCAAGAACAATCTCAGAAAAGGGATGCTCGTGCACGTTTTGGGTTACCTCAAAACACGAAGCTGGGACATGGAAGACGGAACGCGACGTTTCCGAACGGAAGTGGTTCTGCAAGACATGATCATTCTTGAAAAACGTCCAGGCAACGGAGACGACTACGTTCCAGGAGAAGAAGACGGAATGATGATGGGAGACATGGAAGACATGTCCATGCAATCTGCACCAACGCCATCTTCTGCACCCGCTCCAATGCCAGCCATGTCCGCTCCGACAATGGCAATGGAAAGCACTCCAAATCCAACTCCAACAACGCCAACCAGCAACGAAT
>CAYGAB010000072.1:0-5439 GCA_964347725.1 uncultured Candidatus Peribacteria bacterium
GCGCAGGGCATCAATTCAAAAACTCCGTGCTTGAAGTGGACAGCGTGACGAGGACTTTTGTGAAATTCATTCCAGCGTTTTAAGTCTTCTTCCAAAAAGACGAAGGCGTCTTTGAAGAGCGTTTCGAGGTTTAGTTTGGCGATGTCTTGAGCACTGATTATTTTCATGGTCTCGATTTTATCGAGGTATGACCAATAAAATCAAGCCAATGGTGGAAATGAGGATCCCTAATTTTTGTTGATGGGTGACTTTTTCTTTGAATAGGAAAACCCCAAAGAAGGCCACAACAACGGGAGTGGTGGAGATGATGCCCGTGACAATGGCGGTGCTGCTGATTTGCAGTGCGGTGGTGAGGAAAATGAGTCCAAGAGCATCAAGAACGCCGATGAGTCCCAGGCTCCAGGACAAGTTTTTGAGTGTTCCAGAAAGGGAATGTCCTTCTTTGAATAGAAAGGGCAGAGCAAACAGTGCGGAACCTATTTTGATTCCGCTGCTCAAGAACCATTCTCCGTGCACTTGACTGGGTTCGCGGATCAAAAAATAGAAGATGGCCCAGGTCAACATGGACAAAAATGCGTAGAGCGTGCCTTTGTCCACCCAATGTTTGGCTTTGGTGTCCACACTGACCAGGAAAATTCCAAAAATAGCTCCACAAACGCCGAGCCATTGAAGCGTGCTCGGAAATTGGTCTAGAAAAATCATTCCTAGAAAAATGGAAGGAATCGACCAAGAGTAGATCACGGGAAGGCTCAAGGCCACGCCTTTGGATTGAATGGCTTTGTAAAAACAGAACATCCCAAAGACGTTTAGGACTGAAAGCAGGAGCACCCATGGCCAGCTTTCCCAAGCTAGACTTTGGATTTCTCCCATAAAAATTCCAATGGCCAAAATGGCAATTCCGCCAAAAAGTTGTCCCCAAAAGCTGATGAACCAAAGGGCTTGTTTTTGGAGTGTTTTTTTGGCCAAGAGGTCAGAAAATGTCCAACTCAGTAGGCTCGATAATGACAGTAATATTCCCATGTTCTGAATTCAGGTGCGGTGAGCATAGCTGCTTTTTTGAGAAATCTCTAGTCGCAGGGTGGGTGCTCGTTTAGGGAGTTGAATGCGTTTTGATAATCTTCTGTGTGGAAATCAATTGTGGTTCCGTCGTGAGCCCTGACCTGGCCTTCGTCCAATTGCCAGTTGAAAAATCCAGTCGGATCAGGATCGGTCAGGAGTTCTTGGCTGTAGTCATTGATTTCAGATGGGCTCATGGTGAATTGACCTTCAATTGTGCCGGCTTGTCCGCTGGAGCCATCTCCGCCATTCGTTATGTTGAGGCCCCACATTCTCTTCAGCCCTAGCTCGTCTGTTGCTTGCATGTTGATTCTTATGTAGTCATCTACATCCTTTTTGTTTGCCTTGTATTGAAGGAGGAGTTGATCCAGGTCTGGATAGTCTCCTTCTGGCAATTCGGTCGCATCGGCACGAATGATGGTGTCCAAATCTGGAAAGATGCTGTGACTGATGGCTGCCATGTCATTTAATTCTGTGGCAGTGGGGTCTGTTCCTGGGCAATTGGCGGTGTCGTCTGCGATTAAGTTTCCCATCAAGGTCCCATCTTGAATGTAGCTTTCTGTTGCGCTTTGTATTTCTGGATCTGCCCATTCTGCCATTTCTTGGGACCAAGCCTCCATGTCGAAATCACCGTCTTTATCTACGGTCGTTGCGACTTCTGGACCCATTCTTAGCATTACTCTGAGGGCTGCTAATCTTGCTGCAGGAAGGAGTGTGCTCAGTGCGTAGCCTGGTTTTTGGGCAATCACAAAAGAAGTCATGCCAGTTTCGGCTTTGGCAATTGCAAGTTTTGCGGCAACTTCTTCTGGAGAACCGCCTTCACTGTAGCCGCCCAAATGCCAGAATCCGTGATCTGTTGGCGTGCACATTTCAAGCTCTGGGGCGTTGGTGTCTTCTTCTCCAGCACGGCAAGCACCGAGCGCAGCGCAAAGTGCCAAGCTTAGAAATGGTTGTTTCCCAGATGATTCCATGATTTTTGGTTACTTTGCATTTTAGAATATTTTTCCTTAAAAAGTCAACCCGTTCGCTTTTTTAAGGAATCTTTGCTAGAGTTTTAAAAATCTAACATTTTCTTTTGAAGAATTTTCTGATCATCACTGGCTTGGTTCTGACATTGGCTTCTGGTGTCATGGCTCTTGCAAATGAGGAGGAGAGTGGACAAGATTCGGTGTCTTTTCTTCAGGAAAAAGGCGTCATTCTTGGCTATGAAGATGGAGATTTGAAGTTGGACAATGGAATCAATCGTGCGGAATTGGTGAAGGCGATTGTGATTGCCAAAGGAGTGGATCCCAAAGGCAGAGATTGTTTTACGGATGTGACGAGGGAGTGGTTTGCGCCTTACATTTGTGCCGCGAAGGAAGCCAAGTTGATTCGTGGACGTGAGGATGGAAGTTTTGATCCAGCTGGCCCGGTGAGGTTGGTGGAAGCCCTGAAAATCATGGCGGAAGCTTTTGATATTAAACTGGTGGAGCCACGCGGACTGGATTGGTTTAGCCCTTATTTGGAGACGATGGCGGCCTTGAATTACATTCCGTCCACATTGGATTATTACGCGGAAAGTCTCACTCGTGGAGAGGCTTTTGAACTTTTGTGGCGAGTCATGGAAGACATTCGAGATAAGGAATCGACACAGCTGGATGAATTCAAGGGCAATGATTGCACGGTTTACGAACCTGAATCTTACGATGGAATCGACATGGAAAAGGTGAAAAATACATGGCTTTCTTGGACGAATGAGGCTCGTGCGAATCAAGGTTTGGGAGCCTATGGCTGGAGCGGCGATTTGGATAGAACGGCCACGATTTGGTCTGAGGCGAGTCGTGCGAAAGGCTACATGGACCACAAACGCTCAGGGCAAACGGCTTATTACGACTACGACCGAATTGAAAATTGGTTCGCCGACCAAGGGGTGACTTTTGAAAACTGGGGCGGGATCACTTTCACGGAAAACATTGGACACGGACCTTATTCTTGTTCCGATGACGAGTGCACGGATGAGTTGATTCGAGCGATTCGATACACTTTTGATTATTTCATGAGTGAGGCGGGGCAGGCTTACCGTCCGCATTACAACAGCATCATGAATTCCAAGTTTCAAAAAATCGGTTTTGGTTTGGTGCTGACGGACAGCCAATACTACTTCACGGTTCACTATGGAACGGCCGTTGGTTCGGATGCGGCTTTGTGCGATTGAGAAAATGTAGTATCTTTTGGGCATGAATCAAGCGTTGACTCTCATCATTGGAGCGGCAGGAGCCATTGGAAAAGCGCTCACGGCTGGGATTTTGGAGAAACATGGGGAGAAATCCGTTTTGGCCGCGCTCAGAAACACGGCTTTGGAGGAACCTTTGGCGAGTCGAGTGGTGAGTGAATTTGGAGTGGACGTTCAAAACGAGGAGTCTTTGCGAGAACTTTTTGCCAAGCATGCTGGCGAAGTGGAAGTGGTTTGGAATTTGGCGGCGCCTCTTTCTGTGGACACGGCCAAAGATCCAAAAGTGGCTTTTGATGTGACCGTGGGAGGCATGGAACGTTTGCTCAAAGTGATGCAAAAAAGTGCAGTCAAACGCATTTGTTTTTCTGATTCGATTGGAAGTTTTGGAGCCGAGTCTCCTAGAGAAAATGCCAGCGCGGCGTGGCTCACGGAACATCCAACTCAAGATCCAGGGAGTGATTACGGAATCCAAAAACGAGGCTGTCGTGAGTTGATGAAGCGCTTTGCGGATGAGCACGATTTTGACACTCGTTTCACGGTGATTCCTGGAGTTTTGCATGCGGAATCGACTTGGGGTGGAGGCACAACAGAGTACGCTTTGGACGCACTTTTGGCGGCGGTGGAAGGCAGGGAGTTTGTGTGTCCCGTTCCTACTGATGAAGCTTTGCCCATGATTTATCGAGACGATTTGGTTCGCGGAATGATCGCATTGATGGACGCACCTCGAGAAGCTTTGAAAGAGCCTGAGCAGGGTTATGTTTTGGCGGGATTCAGTTTCACGGCGGAAGAATTGTTTGCGGAAATTCGTAAGCACTATCCTGAGTTTTCTTATCGAGTGGACTTGAATCCTTCGGCGGCGACTTTTGCAAAACTGTGGCCGAATACGGTTAGTGGGGAGGCTGCAAAAAGAGACCTTGAATTTGAAGCAAAATTTGGTTTACCTGAAACGGTTTTGACTATTTTGCAGGCGCATCAAGCTCGACTCAATTCTTAAATTTTTCTCATGATCACATCGGCACTTTTGGAGGAATGGCAGCAGGAAATTCAAGGTCTAAAAGACGCGGGTCTTTACAAAAATGAATGGCCTTTGGAGTCGGCGCAGGGCGCGGAAATCACCGTGAACGGAAAGAAAATGTTGAATTTTTGTGCGAACAATTATTTGGGTTTAGCGAATCATCCGGAGGTGATTGCGGCGGCAAAACAAGGTTTGGACGACTATGGTTTTGGCACGGCATCGGTGCGGTTTATTTGCGGGACTCAAGACATTCACAAGACTTTGGAGAAGCGCATTGCGGATTTTTTTGAGACCGAAGACGCGATTCTTTTCTCTAGTTGTTGGCACGCGAATGGTGGTTTGTTTTCTGTTTTTCTGGGACCGGAAGACGCAATAGTGAGTGCGAATTTGAATCACGCGAGCATCATCGATGGCGTTAGGCTTTGCAAGGCTCAACGGTTTTTTTACGAGCACGACAAGATGGAAGATCTTGAAGAGAAGTTGAAGGAAGCTCGGGCGGCGGGTTGCAAAAAAATCATGGTGGCGACGGACGGTGTTTTTTCCATGGATGGTGACATTGCTCCGCTCGATAAGATTTGTGACATCGCGGAAAAATACGAAGCCATGGTCATGGTGGACGACTCTCATGCCACGGGTTTTGTGGGCGCAACAGGAAGGGGCAGCATTGAACTGAGGGATGTGATGGACAGAGTGGACATTTTGAGCAGCACGCTCGGGAAAGCCATGGGTGGTTCGGCGGGAGGTTTCATCACAGGTAAAAAAGAAATCGTTGAAAAATTGCGCAACCAAGCGCGGCCTTATTTGTTTTCCAACAACGTCACTCCTTCCGTGGCGGTGGCCACTTTGAAAATTTTTGATCTCTTGGATGGGTCCAAAGATCTCTTGAAGCGCATTCAAGACAACACGGCTTATTTTAGAAATGAAATGGTGGACGCGGGTTTCAACATTCGTTTGGGCAAGGCGGGAGAACATCCCATTTGTCCCGTGATGTTGGGAGATGCCAAGTTGGCGACGGCGATAGCAAAAGACATGATCGAAGAAGAAGGGATTTATGTGATTGGGTTTTGTTTTCCGGTGGTTCCAAAAGGAGAGGCACGCATTCGTGTGCAGATTTCTGCGGCGCACGCCAAAGAACAATGGGACCGTGAGATTGAGG
>CAYGAB010000073.1:0-5378 GCA_964347725.1 uncultured Candidatus Peribacteria bacterium
ATTTTAGAACGACTCAAGAAAAACAATTATCAAAGCGCACACGTGGGTGCATTTTTTTGGAGAACCGTTAGCGGAAGTGAGGTGGATTACATTGAGGTGAAAAATCAAGAAGGCCATGCTTTTGAGTTCAAATGGGCTTCAAAAGAAGTCAAAGCGCCACGGGCTTTTTCACAAGATTACCCTCAATTTTCTTGGGAGCTGGTTCACTCTAAAAATTACCGGCCGTTTTTGGTCTAGCCTGGTTTTTCATTTGATCAGCTCGAACCCTTCCCGCATGGCGCCTGCTTAAGCTCACACTCAGGATAAGGACAATTAAGCATGCTAAAAAATTGGTGCCCGTTACAATGCGCAGAAGTAGGTTTGGGAGGACGAATATGGCGTAGAGGAAGCTAATGCCATTTGTGGCAGTCCAAAGCATGTAGGAAGAGATGTTTGCGCTGGCTTTTTTGCGAACGCACAGATCTGTGATCGTTGGCCAGTAGCCGATTAACGTTACGAGGCCAGTTACACCGTAGGCGACCGTAAGAGCGTTTATGAGCAATTCTTTCATGAGGGGATTGTAGGGAATATTTTAGCCCAGCTCCACGACTTTGCTCACGCCGATTTTGTCGACAAAGTAGCGGTCGTGGGAGATGACGCAGATGGCCACGTCTTGTTCGGTGAGGAAACGTTCGATGTCTTCTCGCAAGAAAAGATCGAGGTGGTTGGTTGGTTCGTCTAGGAGGAGCAAGTCCGGTTCATTGACGAGCATGATGGCGAATTCAAGGCGGCGTTGTTGTCCGTAGCTCAGGTTTTTTACTTTGTGATCCACGTACTCGGCAGGGAACAAATAGTTGGCCAAAACGCTGCGCCCCAGGCTGTAGTCCAGTTGCGTGTTGGCACCGAATTCTTCCAGCACGGTTCGTTCCGGGTCGAGGCGAGAAAATTGTCCGAGGTGACCGATTTTGATGTCTTTTCGAGTCACCATTTGGCCTTGGAAATTTTTGTCCACGCCACCCAAAATGTTGAGTAAAGTGCTTTTGCCAGAACCGTTGGGACCTTGAATCAGCACGCGTTCGCCGTGTTCCACAATCAGGTTGAGTTTGGACAAAATGTCTCGGTCGTCGTAGGATTTTTTGTCCAGTTTGAGGTTGAGCACGGTGCCTTTTTGTCCACTCGACTGCAAGTCACGCATTTTGACGCGAGGGTCTGCCACGGGTTTTGGCGGAGCTTTTTTCTCCATGCGTTCCAGGGCTTTTTTGCGTTGTGCCACGGTGGCCGTGAACTTGTATTTGGGGTGGTTGGCGTTTTCACGCAGCCAAGATTCCAATTCGGTGACTTCACGTTGGCTGAGTTCGTGAAGGGTGAGTTTTTTCTGGTAACGGTCGTAGCGCTCGACTAAAAACTGGTCGTAATTGCAGCCGTAACTTTCGATGTTGAGGTCGCCCGTGATCTCCCAAATTTGATTGGCCACGGCATTGATGAAAGCCCGGTCGTGAGACACAAAAGCCACGCTTCCTTTGAAATTTTGGACAAATTCTTTGAGCCATGCGATTCCGGCAAGGTCCAGATGGTTGGTGGGTTCGTCGAGCAGCAAAATCGTGGGATCCGTCATGAGAAGTTCCGCGAGAGCCACCCGAACGCGTTGGCCGCCGCTGAGATTTTTCAGTTCCAAAAGAGTGGTGTCCATGGGCAAGCCCACGTCTTCCATGGCGATTTCGATCTGATAGCTCATCCACTCCTCTTCCAGTTTGCTCTCCAAATAAACGCCGACGAGCTGGCTTTCATCCGGGAATTTTATGTCTTGCACCAGATAGGCGATGCTTTCGTTGGACTTGCTGACGCTGCCTTGGCTTGGCTCTAGTTCTCCCGTGAGGAGCTTGAGCAGGGTGGATTTTCCGGAACCGTTTCGGCCGACAATGGCCACACGTTTTTTGGCGGCACCGTCCAGCGACACATTTACATCTTCAAACAGATGTCCGTGGGAAGCCTCAAATCCTAATCCAGTTGCGACGAGCATGTGGTTAAATTAAGCGAGGGCCACTATAAGGCAGAGATGGTTCTTAGGCAAAAGAAATCATGACAGCCCCAGCCATTATCACGAGGGAGGCGAAAATTCGTAATCGGCGGTCTTTTTCTTTGAGCAAATAGCCGCCAGCCAGGGTGGCCAAAAGCACGCTGATTTGGCGGAAACTGCTGACGTAACTCACGGGAGATAGGGTGAGTGCGAATAAAATCAGTGGGTAGTTGAAAATACTGGTGAATGAGTTTAGGAGGATTGCGCGGCGATTTTTTGTCCACGTCTCTCGAGGGCGAAAGGGTTCTTTGCGAAGGCAGAGGTAGGCGGTGAAATATAAATTGGCAAAAATGCTCATGGTGAAGGCGAAGACAATGGGGTGGATTGTGGAAATTGCGACTTTGTCGATCAAGGCGGTGCCGGCGGCAAGGCTCATGCCAAGGAAAGCGAAGCCAAGCCCCTCTTTTTTTGCAATTTTCTCTGAGGGATTTTTCGTGATGAAATAAACGCCCAGGCTGATGGTGAGGATTCCAATCAAACCAAGAGCGGTGATTTGTTCGTGGAAAATCAAAATGGCGAAGAGCAAAACCAAAAGTGGGGAAGAACGAATGATTGGGTAGACCTGTGAAAAATCTTTGCTTTCGTAGGCTTTTGAGTAAGCGACCCAATAACTGCTGTGCACCAATCCTGCGCTGGCTGCAAAAAGCCAAGCTTCAAGAGGGATGGGATTTTTGACGATGAGGCAGATGGCAAAGGGAGCCAGTGCAAGGAGGGAAATCCAGGAAAACCACCAAATGAAGACCTGTTTGTCTTGAACTTTTTTTGTCATGAAATCTCGACTGACGTGCAAAACCGAGGCGATCACGACGAGAAGTATGGAGAGAGAGGTCATGGTGGGAAGTTTAGCATGTGGTGAGGAAAGCGCACCGCTTGACTTGATGCGTTAAATATGTTTATCATAAGGTATGGCAATACATTCAAATGAAGAGTCAGTTTCTCAAAACGTACTTCCTTGTGAAGTGAATGACTTGGAGGAGCTTGTATTTGGATTGAGGACGTGGAGTCAAGTTTTGAAGAGTTCTGAGGGTGATCTGGTTGTGTTTGACGAGTTTTGTGTCAATGTCGGGGCTTTCTATAGGGCCGTGCTTTCTAAGGAAAACCGTGAATCCAGGGCTAGACGTTTGCATCTTCTTGGAAGTGGAATTCAAGCCTTGATTCTGAGGCAAGAGGATGATGATTTGGTGGCTTGGGCGGCTACTTTTGACAGATGGGTGCTGCTGTTGGAGTCTTTGGGAGATGAAGAAGAGGAGCCGTTAAGTGCTTTGCAGTGGGTTTTGTCACATCTCAAGAATTTTTATGCAACTGAGATTGAAACGGGGAAACTTGGTGTTGAATTGGGTGGTGTTCCAAGTGATCTGAGCCTGCCAAATGGGAAGCCTGTTTTAGAAGCCTTGGTTAACTTGCTCAACAATGCCTTGAGCCATGCTGCTGTTACGGGTGTGGATTTGATTGTGGATCCAAAACTTGATGACCCACAATTCCCACGGCTTGAAATGGAAGTTCTTCAGGTAGGCGCCGACTTGCCTGATGACTTTGATTTTGATGAAGCAAGCAACTGTAAAGCGTCACGTGGGGTGACAGGAAATGGCTTGAAGGATGCGGTTTTGGCTGCCAAAGAATGTGGCGGGTCTCTGGAATTAGTTAGCCCTCAAGGTGCTTGGTTTCGCCTCACCGTTCCAGTGAGCGTTAAAAATGGTTTTCATGATGCTTGCTAAAAATCTTTTTTTCGGGCTAAAATTAGTCCAGTACTTTTTTGCAAAAAAATCATGAAAATTGCAGTGATGTGTGGAGGGCCGTCCTTGGAAAGGGGCATTTCTTTGAACTCGGCAAGGAGCGTTATGGACCACTTGCATGGGGATGGAATTGAGATCGTTCCAATCTATTTTGATCACCACAAAAAGGCTTATCAAGTTTCTTTGGGACAGCTGTATTCCAACACGCCATCGGACTTTGATTTTAAATTGCAAAAAACCGCAAAATTTCTGAGCAAAACGGCACTGAAGGAACTTTTGAAGAGCGTGGATTTGGTTTTTCCTGTCATGCATGGGCCCTTTGGAGAAGACGGTGGAATTCAGAGAATATTGGAACGATTGAAAGTTCCTTACATTGGTAGTGGGGTGGAAGCGTGCAAGCGATGCTTTGATAAATACGAGGCCAACGAATTCATCAAATCCAAAGGATTTTTTACTTTGCCTTCCACGGTTTTGAAAATTCATCAGCCCAAGGAACATGCAACATTGATCCGAGATTTTTTCAAGAAGCACGGTGTAAAACGAGCCGTGGTGAAGCCGGCGACGGGAGGTTCCAGCATTGGAGTTTTCTCTGTGAGCACGCCGGAAGAAGCGCTTGAAAAAGTAAAATTTTTGTTTAAAAAACGAATGGACACGCGAGTTGTTGTTGAGCCGTTTTGTGAAGGAATTGAATTCACGGTGATCGTTCTGCAAAATAAATTTGGAATGCCCGTGGCGGTGCTCCCAACGGAAATTGAAGTCAACTACGAAGACAATCAAGTCTTTGATTTTAGGAAAAAATACTTGCCCAGCAATCAAGTTCGTTACCATTGCCCTCCGCGTTTTAGCAATGAGGTCATTGAGAAAATTCAAGTCCAAGCGGAGCAGCTTTTCAGTGTTTTGGGCATGCAGGATTTTGCTCGGTTTGATGGGTGGCTTTTGCCGGACGGGAACTTGTGGTTTTCGGATTTCAACCCTCTCAGCGGAATGGAGCAAAACAGCTTTTTGTTCCAGCAGGCGGCTCGTATTGGAATGAGCCATCGGGATGTTTTGCAGCATGTTTTGCGGCGGGCGACTCAACGTTGTGGCTTGGAATTTCCAAAGCAGGTTTTGGCGAAAGTTAAACCTAAGAAAACCGTGAAAGTTCTGTTCGGAGGAGACACGGCGGAACGGCAGGTTTCTCTCATGAGCGGCACGAATGTGTGGCTCAAATTGCGACGATCTCAACTTTATGAACCCAAGCCCTATCTTTTGGATTTGGAGGGGAAAATTTGGGAATTGCCCTACGCACTCACTTTGAATCACACGGTGGAAGAAGTGATGGAAAATTGTAAAAAAGCCAAAGAAAATGAAGATCGTTTACATTTTTTGGTGGAAAAAGTGCGCTTGCGATTGGCCTTGAAAGACGAGGAATGGACGGAGCCATTTTTTATTCCAAAGTCCTTGAGCTTGGAGGGATTTGTGAAAGATGCGGAATTTGTTTTTTCCGGTTTGCACGGAGGTGCTGGAGAAGACGGAACGCTCCAAAGTTTTTTTGAAAAAAATCGTGTGAAATACAATGGATCGGGAGCGGAGGCCTCACGCATTTGCAT
>CAYGAB010000074.1:0-5329 GCA_964347725.1 uncultured Candidatus Peribacteria bacterium
TTATTGTCTCGATTCCTTCAAGAAATGCTGGGCATTTATTGAGGTTTGCGGGTGTACCACTCATGAGAGTGGGAGAATCATTGGAAGTTATGACAGAACAAGAACAACTCCGAATCCTTCAGGAAGGCCAAGAAGATTTTTCAGCACGTTTGTGTGAGGCGTCCTCACTGGAGGACGTAGACGCAGAGGCTCTCACAAAACTGAGGCGGCTATATCAAGATAAAAATCCAGGGAACAAGACGATTGAGGGGATTTCTGACGAACAATTCTTGATAGATCTTGGGCTTATGAGAAGCAAAAATCTAACTTATGCAGCACTCATTTTGCTGGCAAAAAAACAATTTCTAGATCTGAATCTGGCAAACGCAGAGATTTCATTCGAATATCGAAATCGAGCGGCAGATATTCGTCACAATGATAGGGTAGACTACCGTAAGCCCTTTGTTTTGCTCGCCTTCGAACTTTGGGACAAGGTGCAATCACGTCAGCAGGTTCATCCAATCATCGAAGGTCTTTTGAGGAGAGATGTACCTGCTTTTAATGAAGAGGTTTTCCGAGAAGCGTTATTCAACGCAGTTTGTCACAGGGATTATAATGACTCGGGATCAATTTTCATCCGACAATCTCCGGAGTTCTTAGAAATTATAAGCCCAGGAGGTTTCCCATCAGGAGTCAATGCCGAAAACATTATTTCTGCAAGAAGCACGCCACGGAACAGATTGCTTGCGGAAACTTTTCAGAAAATATTTGCTGGGGTGGAACGCTCTGGACAAGGGGCGGATAAAATTTTCGACCTTACTATTCGAGACGGTAAAGGGTCGCCAGACTACAGTGAAAGCGATGCTCATACGGTGCGCTTGATCGTGCCAGCCATGTTGAAAGACGAAAATTTTGTGAAATACCTCAGCAAGATCAGCAATGAAAAACAGGTCTCTCTCTCTCTGGACGACATCATGCTTTTGGAAAAAATTCGTGAAGGTCAGCGAGAAGGGATCACGCTCAAGACGGTTAAACATTTATTGGATCAAGGGCTGATCGAACTCCACGGAAAGACGAGAGGGGCCCAGTATGTTCTAGCTAGAAGGTTTTATACGGAATCCGGAATTTTAGGTCAAAGGACAAGACGGATCGGCTTATCGAGAGATCAGAATAAAGAGTTGATTCTGGAGCATATTAGGAAGCACGGAAGTGGAAGGATGATGGAATTTAAGCAGATTTTCCCTGAATTAATGACATGGGATATAAAGAACCTACTGCAAGAGCTTAAAAAAGCAGGAAGAATTGAAAAAGTAGGGCAAAGACGATGGTCGGCGTGGATGCTCAGGGCAAATTTTAAAGATAGTCTATAGCTAATTATTACCAAGACGTTAACCTGTAAAAGCAGAAAGTTAGCCATAAAAACCTCAATTCTATAACTAATTAATGAAGTGCAAATAAAGGAACTTTTCAGTAATTATCTTCATGTGATCACGCCCAAATTCTCTTACGAGGAAACCAGTGAAATGGGTTACCGTGCTGATTTTGAAATTCTTTTGAAAGGCATTTTCGAATCCATCAATGTGAAGCGCATCGATCATGACGCAAGGGCCAAAGACGGCAGTAAACCAGATTTTATAGTCCTGAATCAGGACGTACCCATTCTCTACATTGAAGCAAAAACCATTGGAGTGGATTTAGACAAAGTTGAAAAATCCGAACAAATGAAGCGCTATTTTGGATACGCAAATTTAGTGCTCACCGATTACGTGGAATTCCGCTTTTATCGCAACGGAGTGCGCTACGGAGAAGCCATTAAAATCGCAGAAACCGATATAAAAGGGCGCACACTCAAGCCACTAACGGAAAACGCAGAGCTCCTCGCAAAAACTCTCATCGACTTCACACAATCTCATAAAGAACCCATCCGTTCCGGAGGACATTTGGCAAAAATAATGGGTGGAAAGGCACAACGTATTCGAGACAACCTCAAACGTTTTTTTCAAAGAGAAAATGAACAAAACGGCGAAATTGTTCGAGTGTACGAAACACTCAAACAAATGCTTGTGCATGATCTGAGTTTGGAAGACTTCGCCGACATGTATGCGCAAACCCTAGTGTATGGACTTTTCGTGGCACGTTATTACGATGAAACTCCCGAAACCTTTTCTCGCCAAGAAGCGCGCGATTTAGTTCCCGCTTCCAACCCATTTTTACAACACTTCTTCGATCATATTGCAGGCGCCAATTTCGATAAACGTCTCAGTTACATCGTGGACGAACTCTGCACGGTCTTCGCCCATTCCGACACCAAAAAACTCATCGAGGAGTACATGGGAGATGCCGATCCCGTCATCCATTTTTACGAAGACTTTTTGAAGGAATACGACGCTGAGCTTCGCAAGAAGATGGGAGCCTACTACACGCCACTTCCCGTCGTCCGCTTCATCATTCGTGCCGTGGATCAAATTCTCGAAAAAGATTTCAATCTGCCAAATGGCCTTGCGGACACCTCCAAACTCCCAAGTGGTCAGCACCGTGTTCAGATTCTCGATCCTGCGGTGGGAACAGGAACTTTCATCAGTGCAACAATTGCATCTATTTATGCTCGTCTCAAAAACCAAGGCCAAGAAGGACGCTGGCCCGCCTACGTCCACAACGATCTTCTTCCTCGTCTTCACGGCTTTGAACTCATGATGGCGCCTTACACCATTGCGCACCTCAAGCTGAGTCTTGCCTTCAAGCAGACGGGCTTTTGGAAATTTCATAAACGCCTCGGGATTTACCTCACCAACTCCCTCGAGCAGAGCGACAATCAAACCGACATCCTCTCTTTCGGTCTTGCCAATAGCATCGCAGAAGAAGCCAAAGCAGCCGACAGAATCAAAACCGAAGCACCCGTCATGGTGGTGGTCGGGAATCCACCCTACAGCGTGAGCTCTTCCAACAAAGGAAAGTGGATTCTAGATCTCATTAAGGACTACAAAAAAGACTTGAATGAAAGAAACATCCAGCCATTATCGGACGATTATATTAAATTCATCCGTTATGCTGAACATTTCATCGAAAAGAACGGAAGTGGAATAGTCGCTATGATCACTAATAATTCCTTTCTAGATGGGATTATTCATCGTCAAATGAGGAAGCATCTACTGGAAACATTTGATGATATTTATGTTTTGAACTTGCATGGCAACTCAAACAAGAAAGAGAAGGCTCTTGATGGTAGTAAGGACGAAAACGTATTTGATATTAAGCAGGGGGTGACGATTTCTATCTTTGTTCGTAAGGCAGGCCTCAAAGAAAGTTTGGGAAGAGTCAAGTATGCTGAACTTTACGGAGAAAAAACGAGTAAATTTAAAGAACTTAACGGAAGTCACTTGGAGGAAATGAAATGGAGTGAACTTGATCCTTGTGCTCCAAATTATTTCTTTGTGTCAAAGGATTTTAGCATGATTGAGGAGTATGAATATGGGTTCAAGCTAGACAGTCTTTTCCCAATAAATACCTCGGGTATAAAAACACACAATGATGAAAAACTAATTAGTTTCGATCAATTCCAAGAGGATAATTATCCGATCCTTTATAGACCATTTGACCTACGATGGATTGAATACAACCTTAAGAAAGTCGTTCGGCCTCGTTACTCTGTGATGAAACATATGTTGCAAAATAACATGTGTATGTCTTCGAGTAAGAACGTCGAGTATGGGCCTTACAGGCATTTTTTTGTCAGTAAAATATTAATGCAGTTACACACGGTTTGTCTAAAAGAGACTGACTACATCTTCCCTCTCTACCTCTACGCCGAAGATGGCACTCGAACACCGAACTTCAATCCGGAAATTGTCGCAAAAATTGAAGCCATCACAGGGGCAGTCGAGCCGGAGGACATTTTTGATTACATCTACGCCGTGCTTCACTCGCCTTCGTATCGTGAAAAGTACAAAGAGTTTTTGAAGATCGATTTTCCTCGCGTTCCTTATCCAAAAGATCTCGCTCATTTTAAAGAACTGGTGGAGCTAGGTCGTGAACTCCGTGGACTGCACTTACTGGAATCGCCCAAAGTGAGCCAGTTCATCACCACCTACCCCGTCGCTGGAGAAGACACTGTGGAACAGATCGCCTACAAAGATGGCAACGTTTTCATCAACAAAGAACAGTATTTTGGCAAGGTGCCCGAAGTAGCATGGAACTTCTACATTGGAGGTTACCAACCTGCTCAGAAATGGCTTAAAGATCGGAAGGGGCGTACGCTCACCAACCTCGATATCGAGCATTACCAAAAAATAATTGTTTCCCTCGTTGAAACAGATCGAATCATGAAGGAAATAGACAAGATCGCACTATGAAAACCCTCGCCCTCTTTGGCTCCACCGGTTCCATCGGCAAACAAACTCTGGAAGTCTTGCGTGCTTTTCCAGGTGAATTTGAAGCGGTCGGCCTCACGGCGCTCAAAAACGCCAAACTTCTGGCCGAGCAAGCCGCGGAATTTTTGCCCAAAAGTCCGCCCGGGCAGACTTTTCTCTCCCCAACTTCAGATCAAATCGCCACTCTCATTGCCACCGCAGATTTTGTCATCAACGCCGTTCCGGGTTTTGATGGCTTGGCCGTTTCTCTCGCAGCGGTGCGCGCGGGCAAAATTCTGCTCTCCGCAAACAAAGAATCCTTCGCGATTGCGGGGCCTTTCCTCCGAGAAGAAGCGCAAAAAACTGGCGCACAAATTCGCCCCCTCGACAGCGAAGCTTCTGCAATCTGGCAATTACTCACCGAAGGTGAGCTAAATAAAAAAAAGAATGCGCTTTCCTCCGTCACCCTCACCTGCAGCGGCGGACCTTTTTTTGGCCGCAAAACCGCCGACTTAAAGAATGTCACCATCGAAGAAGCTCTGGCCCATCCAACCTGGAAAATGGGGCAAAAAGTCTCGATCGACTCCGCGACCCTCGTCAACAAGGTTCTGGAAGTTTATGAAGTCCACCATCTTTTTGACATCCCACTGGACAAAATAGACATCACCATCCACCGCCAAAGTCTGGCCCACAGTTTGATTCGTTTACGCAGCGGCGCCACTCGCCTGCACGTCACGCAAAACGACATGCGTCTCTTCATTTCTTACGCCCTGCATTTCCCAAATCAGCCCAAATGCCCATGGCCGATTCAGCGGGTCGGCAACAGTCAATTGAAGTTTGAAGATCCCGATCCAGACACTTTTTTGCCACTCAAATGGCTAAAGATGCACGCTTGCAATCCAAACTTTCCCATTATTTTGAACGCCATGAACGATCTCGCCGTGGAGCGCTTTCTGCGTGGCGAACTGACTTTTCTGGGCATTTACAATCTGATTGAAGCCGGC
>CAYGAB010000075.1:0-5271 GCA_964347725.1 uncultured Candidatus Peribacteria bacterium
AAGTTGGAAGCCAATGTCGTAAACCAAAGCGTAAGGGCTCCAAGCCACCATGCCAACGGCACTCCACAGCAAAGCAAAATAGACCTGACTTTTACGACCAGAATACAAACCAAAAACAGTCAAAACGCCCATGACTCCAGCCCTCACCACCGCCGCACTCGCCCCCACCAAAAGCACAAAGAAAATCACTGCAAGTGCGCTGCACCACAATTTCATTTTGAAAGGAAGTTTTTGAAGCAACAAAAAGACAAAGGCAATCACCAAACTGATGTTGTAACCAGAAATGGCAATGACGTGCGTCAGTCCAATTCTTTGGAAAGCCAAACTCAATTCTTCAGACATTCCCTGTTTGGTGGCAAAAAGCAGCCCAGAGACAAACCCAGCCTCCGGCTCCAAAAAAAGGCTTTGCACCCGATTTTCCAACTGAAATTTCAAAGCAAGCAATCTGCTTTTAAAATTGGGTGGAGCACGACCAAGCACACGCAAATCCGTGGCCTTCAAGACCACCCAAATCTTTTTTTGAGCCAAGTATTTTGCGTATTTAAAACCATCAATGTCCTCTGCGGGACGCTCCAAAATTCCACGAACTTGCAAAAAATCACCGTACTGAATTTCCTCAAAAGGATTCCACTTCATGTAAACTCTGCCGTAAGAAGTTTCGAGCACCAAACGCTGTTCATCAAAACGCCGATCCACCTCTTCCGCCACCTGTCCTTCAAACTCAAGAAAACCAAGTTCTGGATTCACGGGAGCTTGTGCCTCAAAAGCCTGGACTCTCCACAAGGCAAACAAAAAAGCAAACAAGAGCCAAAACCATTTGAATCGCAAGGCAAGCAAAAAACAAAAACATGCCAAAAAAAAAGGAATCGAGGGCAAAACAAAAACCGAACGCAAACCGCATCCAAACAAAAACGACAAGGAAGAAAGCAGAGCAATGAGCATGCCAAAAAACTAACTCAAAAGGACCTGACAAATCCCTGAAATGTCCCTAGAATGATTGGGCATGCCAAAAAATCCCACCCCAGAACACGGTTTTCAAAAACGCTCTTTGAGTCGTTGGGAAACAAAAGCTCAACGCTGGATGAAAGGCCATATTTTGCTCAGCATTGCCCTTCTCATTGGCGGAGTTTTGATGCTTCGCGGAGTCTGGGGAGCAGCCAAAGTAGACAACGCTTTTTCACTGAAACAAATCGTGGTTTCTTCCGTCACCAAAGGGCTAGAGACCGATGAAAAAGGTCACACCAACATTTTGTTGATTGGGCACGGTGGAATCGGGCACGACGGCGAATACCTGACGGACACAATGATCGTCGCCTCAATTGACCATAAAAAAGACTTAGTCCCCATGCTTTCAATTCCGCGTGATCTTTTTGTGGACAGCGAAGCGGTGGGATGGGGCACTCGAATCAACGGGATTTATGAGCACGTTTATGAAAAATCTGGAGACCACACGATGGCCATTGCCGCACTGCAACAAGAAATCGAAAAAATCACCGGCATAGAAATCCATTACTTTGCTCAAATTGATTTCAGTGGATTTGAAGCCATTGTGGACGCCATCGGCGGAATAGACGTGGAGGTGCCTCAAACAATCTACGACTCCACCTACCCCGCCAAAGACGGAAGCGGTTACACTTACGACCCATTTTACATTGAAGCAGGCCCCCAACATTTGGATGGAGAAACGGCTTTAAAATTGGCCCGTTCACGCCACAGCACCTCCGACTTTGACCGAGCAAAACGCCAACAAATGATTCTGAATTCCATCAAGAACAAGGCCACCAGTTTGGGTGTCTTGCTCAATCCCATCAAAATAAAAAATGTCCTCAGTGCCGTTTCTGAAAACTTCAAAACAGACCTCAGCTCCACAGAAATGCTAAACTTGGCTGGAATGGCCAATGAATTCAGTCGAGATTCGATTTTGTCCACCGTGCTGAACGACACTCCTTATGAAATGGGAGGATTCCTTTACACTCCACCAAGAGAAGAATACGGCGGCGCCTTTGTCTTGGTTCCCTACGTAAAAGATTTCTCAGAAATTCACCGTTTTGCAAATCTCTTTTTTTACCACCCCGACATTTACAAAAATCCCATTGGCTTGGAGCTCGTGAATGGGACAAAAGCAAATGGATTGGCCAGCCTCGCGATGACCGTGCTTTCTCGTTATGGATTAAAAGTGGACGCCTTTGGCAATGGCGCCAGCAAAACTGCCCTCAGCACTCAAATCTTCAAGACCAACTTAAGCGACACAAGCACCAGTCCAATTCCTGTCTCCAAACGTCAAATCGAAGAAAATCTATCCATTCTGCAACTGCTGATTCCCGTCGCTTCTGAAGGAGTCCTGCCCTCCGAATACTCCAGCCCAAACTGGACCTCCACCACTCCACTTTTAATTGAATTGGGACAAGACTTTGCAGACGAAATAAAACTGCATCCAGAAAGCTACTACTACGGATACTAACAAAGTTTCGCCCATGGAGCGTCTTCAAAAACGAATCGCTGAAACAGGACTTTGCTCACGAAGGATGGCCGAGGAATGGATCAAAAAAGGCCGCATTTCTGTGAACGGAGATTTGGTCACCGAATTTGGCACCAAAGTCAGCCCGGACGACCAAATCCTTGTGGACGGAAGACCCCTGCCCGCCGCTTCCAAACTAGTCACCCTAATGCTCAACAAGCCAAGGGGCGTTTTGAGTTCCCGTTTTGACCCCCACCACGAAAGCACGGTAATGAATTTGCTGCCTTCTCACTTGCGGCATTTGAAACCTGTTGGACGCTTGGACATAGACTCAGAAGGCTTGCTCCTGCTCTCTTCCGATGGACAACTGATCCAAGAACTCACCCATCCCCGTTTTGAACACAAAAAAACCTACAAAGTCTTGATCAAAAGAACCCCAAGCCCTTCCGAACTCAGCATGATGAGAGAGGGCAATTTACAGTTGGACGGCTACCAACTCAAACCAATGAAAGTGAGCATTTTGAAAGAAACTCAGGAAGGAACTTGGCTGAAAATGATTTTAGGCGAAGGCCGAAACAGGCAAATCCGCCGTGTGCTGGAAATGTTGGGGCACCCCGTCGTACGCCTCAAACGCATTGCTCTCGGAAATTTGAATCTAGGAACTCTGGCCCTGGGTTCACACAAAATCCTCACCGACTCAGAACTAGAAGCTGCCTTTGCTCAGGCGTGAATTCACCGTTACAATACACCCATGTTTGAGACCCTTCTCTCATTGTTGTTTGCCAGCACGATTGGTTCCCACATGGCCACGCAAGAAGTCGTGCCGATCCATCAATTTGACGACCGAATTTTGTTGAGCGTGACAAAAGTCCCACTTCGGCACGAAGAAGCGGTGGCTCCCAGCGATTTTTCAGCTCGAGGCATCATCAGCGTGGACTTGGAATCTCAAGCTCTTTTGTTCCAAAGTGGAGCCCACAACCGACTTCCAATTGCGAGTCTCACAAAACTCATGACGGCCTACATCGTGCTCACAGAAAATCAGCCGGAAGACATTGTCACCGTGAGCGCTCACGCCGCTGGAACAGGTGGATCTAGAATGGGCCTTTGGTCTGGAGAAAAAATAAAACTCAATAATTTATTGTACGGAATGCTGCTCAATTCTGGGAACGATTCAGCCGTTGCCTTGGCCGAATTCAACGCAGGAAGCGAACAAGCTTTTGTCGAAAAAATGAATCAACGAGCCAAAGATTTGGGAATGGAGACCACCGTTTACAGAGACTCAACGGGACTCAATCCAGAAAACATGAGCAGCGCAAGAGACCTCGCCTTGCTCACGGCTTACCTTTCAAAAAACGACCGAATTCGCCAAATTGCGGTGCAAAATGAAGCCCGTGTCCAAAATGAAACCGGCTCTTTCCACCAACTCAAAAACACAAACGAACTGCTGGGCAAACTGGGCGTGAAAGGTTTAAAAACAGGAAAAACGCCTGAAGCTGGCGAATGTTTGATCACCCTGGCAGAAAATCCAGACGGGCACGAAATCATCACGGTCATGCTGGGGAGTGGTGCACGTTTTGCCGAAACTCAAAAAATGCTGGAATGGATTTACAATTCTTATACCTGGTAACCCAAGCTCATGTTCCCAATCACAGATACCGTTCGTCACCTCATTCTAATCCTAGGATCGGCATTTTTGGGATTCGGAATCGCCTTTGCGGCCGCCAAACCATTCACCGCTTTGCTCCACAAATACAAGCTTGGGAAAAACATAAGAACCCTAGCAACGGATGGAAAAAAAGCCGAACTCTACCACCAACTTCACGCCGCAAAAGCCGGCACTCCAACCATGGGAGGAATCTTGATTTGGGGTTCCATTTTGGCCGTCATTTTTATATCTCGCGGACTTTCTTACATCGGTTGGTTTGAACACTCCCTCCTGAACAGAAAAGAAACCTACCTTCCCATTTTAACGCTCGTCGCCGTTGCTTTGCTCGGTGCCGTGGACGACATTTTCAACATCAAAGGATTGGGCAAAAGCAAAGGCATAAACGTTAAACCAAAATTCCTCTGGCTCACACTCTTTGCCGTGCTCGGTGGACTTTGGTTTTATTTCAAACTCGACTACAACCAAATCCACATCCCTGGAATGGGTGACTTCATCATTGGAGCTTGGTACATTCCTTTGTTCGTTTTCATCATCACCGCGAGCGCCAATGCCGTGAACATAACCGATGGGCTGGATGGGCTGGTTGGCGGACTCATCATCATTGCATTTGGGGTCTACGCTGTCATTGCCTACGCTCACGGACTTCTGATTTTATCTGCCTTTTGTGCCTTGGTGGCGGGCACTTCTTTGGCCTTTTTGTGGTTCAATGTGCCGCCCGCCCGTTTTTACATGGGAGACACGGGGGCTCTGTCTCTAGGAGCCACCCTGGGCGTGATTGCCATGTTGACCGACACCGTGGTGGTTTTGCCTTTCATTGCAGCCGTTTTTGTCGTGGAAACTCTTTCCGTGATTGTTCAACTCCTATCAAAAAAATTCCGCGGAAAAAAAATATTCCACATCGCCCCATTGCACCATCATTTTGAATACCTAGGATGGCCTGAATTCCAAGTTGTCATGAGGTTTTGGATTCTGGGAGGAATCGCCGCTTGTTTCGGACTTCTCCTCGGACTCATTGGAATGGGGAATCTCTAAATTTTCCTGAAAATCAATAAACCGAGGATCAAAGTTTGGAACAAGAGCTTCTTCAATTTTGACTACTTCTACGCTTGCTTCCACTTCTACCACCTCCACCACTTCTGCAAGTTCC
>CAYGAB010000076.1:0-4892 GCA_964347725.1 uncultured Candidatus Peribacteria bacterium
GGACCTCACCATCATGATGCGAATTTGGATAGACCAACATGTCTTGCATCATGAGTGCTATGGAGTCCAATGGGGATTGAAGCAATCTGTCGTGTCCTTGGGTTTCCAATGAAGCCCAGCGTAGGTATTTTTGGATGATGTCGTCCAAGGCGCCTTCTGTGAGTGAACCACTCGATGTTTTTGCATCAGCAATTTCCTGTCTCATGCCAGCTTCAAAAACACCAATGCGGCGTTCCCTCAATTTTTCATGTTCAGGGTGCAAAGCGTCCATTGCAACGGGATCAATCCTATCAAATCTACTCTTGATTTCAAGATCGGCATATTTAAGGAAGGCATTGTATCGATCACTGCCCAAGTCAATCTTTGCAGCTGGATCCACCTTTGGTTTTTCAGTGCCAAATGCAGGCAGGAAGCTGACAACATTTGGGGCGTAAGCGGCGATCTTATCATGAAGGTAGGCGGGGAAATCACTCAAGCTAACTCCAGGAGGAGTCGCGTACTTCGTCCACATTTTGTCTGATATGCCAGTCAAGGCAGGGTCGCCGTTTTTGATTTTTTCACTGAATTCAGCGAAGTTCAAAGCTCCGCGTGCTCTGAGAGCGGCGTTCAAGTCACCAATACGGTGGTCGATGGTGACGTCTAGAATTTTGAAATCGCCAGATTCATTTTTCTGTGAATTTTTAAGAGTCCATTCCGCCAAACTGTAGAGATAATTCAAATACTGCATGGCGATCTTGTTGTCCGCTGGTGCGGTTGGCATGGCAAATGGCAGAGGCCAGGACAAGTCCATCAAAGTGTTTTGGAAAGCCATTCGAGCTCGTCTTGCGTTTTGCATTCCGTCTCCGCCAATCCAATCAAAACCAGAAGCGGTCATCAGTGGATCAAGGTCTTCCCAGAATTGTTGATAGGTTTTGTCTTGGATGCCAACGGACTCAAGTGTTTCGTAGGCATAATTAGTGACGTCCGCTGAAATTTTACCGGCTTCAACCTGGTCACTGGCGGATTTGACGTCTGTTTTAATTTTATCTGCCACCTGACTGAATGAGTCCTGAACTATTTTCATATTTTTGTCGAGAACGTCCTTGATTTTCCTATCAAGAGCTGGGTCGGGTGAAATAGCTGGGTCGGGTGAAGTGGCGGCTTGTTCAATCAATGTGCGAATTTCTGCTGCACTTTGCGCTTGCATGCGTTCGTAAGTGGCCCAAACACTGTCTCTCAACCAGGCTTCTCCATCGAAAAATTTTGGATTTTTAGGGTTAACGCTGCCAAACACACGTTGAATCAAAGCTCCACCTTCAAACATAACGCGCTCTAAGCCATCTCCTTGCAGGCCATCTAAAGCAGATTTCAAATTTTCTTCAGACGGATTGCTGCGATTTCGGACTCCTTCAAAATAGATTGCAGATTTGGACTTGGCTTCCGCCTCCCACGCTCGGTTCAAAGTGAGGTCTGGGTTGAGTTTGATTGCGGTAAGTTTGTTGCCTGCAAAGGTCAATTTTCCTTCCGTGACGTGGTCTTTTCCGTATCCAATCGTAACGACAGTCTCATTAGAAGTAGAAGCTGAATTTACTGCATCCTTCACTTCAAAGTCCAAGCCGCCCAGCACGCTGGAGAGGCCAAATTGGGTTTTCAAAACTTCGCCCAAAAGCACTTGTTCGCCGTACTCTTCTTGGAGTTTCGTCAGCTCGCTGTAGTGCGTGGAATTGGCGTAGCCTTTGCCTTCGTGGTTCAACATGCGGTAGTGGACTCCGCTCACTCCTTCCGGAACCAAAAGGGCTTGGATGGGCTGATTAGACAAGGTGAGTCCATTGTAGTTGTCGGCGGTTAGGCCGTTCACTTTCCAACGTCCCAGTGTTTTGTCAAAGTCCAATGTGGCACTTGAGCCAGCAGGCGCAGTAAAGCGCTCTGTCATTTTTGCTGTGGAATTTGCAATGATGGCATCCAATTTTTCTACCTTCAATTCTGTCGGATCAATCGGGAATCTCTTCTGTGTGCCAAATGCGTCTCGCACTTGGAGTTTGCCTTCTTCATCCTTGTAGCAACGGTACAAATAGCCGTGGATCAAGAATTCACCATTGCCTTGAGGAATGACGGGGGCTTTGTCAAAACCACCTTTCATGCGGTAGAGGCGAGCCAAGGTAGAAGCGGTCTGACGATCCGTTTCATTCAATTCAAAAGGAGTGTCCAGACCATCCACCAAACTAGACTCAAAGAGCATTTCATTCAAAATTTCAGCGGGATTGTTGCATATGGTGGCCAAACTGATCAAAGTCAGGTCGTGTTTTTTCAGAGTCGCATTGTAGTAGGCCAGTCCAAGCTTAACGTCGTCGGTGTAGTTTTTGACTTCTGGCCAATGAGCGGCCCTGGCTTTTCCGGCGATTTTCTCCAAAACTCCTTGCAAGGCTTGAGCCACCAATGGGCTTACCTTTTCGGCCTCGTCAAAAGAAAGTTTGTCGCTCAATCGGGCAATTTCAGCAGGATCCAGCTTCTTATTGTAAGGAACATTGTTGTAAGCCGATTCAAAAACGGACAAAGCTTGGGTCGCATCCACCATGCCCAAGTGCATCATGCTGGTGACTTGGGTTCCAGAATTTTCAGGTAAAAAATTGGCAAAGAGTTGGTAGTAGGCATTGTCTCTTTGTTCTTTGGTTGGGATTCTAGCGTCAGAAGCGCCAGGAACGAGGTCGTCAATGGTAGCGCCACTGTATTCTCTTAAAACACCAGATCCAAAGATGGCGCCTCCAACGGCAGCCCAAGTCCAGCCGGACTCCAACAGGCTTTTGCCTTTTTCTGAGTTGCTGGCCACTTTGTAAGCTCCGTAGATCAGAGCACCCAAGCCAGCCAATCCCAATTTGGGATGTTTGGCAATGTAATTTTGAGCGGCATCCATGAGCCCTTCTTTGCTGTCGGCACTGATCAGTTCACGTTCACGCGCGTATCCATGGAATTTCTCATAAGGTTCGTTCAGCAGTTTGGCTATTGTTCGCAAGCTTTCGGTCAGGCCACTGTATTCGCTGTGGAAAGGATCTCTCAAAGCCAAGGCAATGTGGTCCGCCACTTCGGCGTCGCCTTCTTTTCCTGTGGAGACCAAAGCACGAGCGGCTTGAATTTGTTTTTCTAAATTGGCTCCGATCAAGTCGTCGGGGCGGCATCCAGCCTCAAAAAGACGTTCCACGGCGGCTTGAATGCTGCCAACGTTTTTTCCGCCTATCCATTCTTGGAGGTCGTCCAAGGCTTCACGAGAGTGCATGACCACCGGATTGGTGCCCAATTCATCCATGTCAAAATTGACAAGAAAGTCGAATAAGGCATCGGGTGTTTTTCTGAGGTCGGGCAAGATTAGAGGGACGTTGAAACTCCCTGCGCGTGATCCAACTCCTTCTGCGTCCTCATTCCTCTTAAGAGCTTTGGATTTCGCATGGATTTGATCCAGTTTTTCTTTGAGTTTGTCCTTTTTATCACCAATTTCAGGGTCGTCGTGATCACGAATTCCACGAGCCTTTTGAATGGCTTCTTGATACATGTCGGCCAGTTGATCCAAGATCACCAGTTTGTTGTCAGGACTGGCTTGAAAATACTCCGTGTACCATCGGTATTGATCTGTTGAGGCGGCTTCTCGAGCTTCTCTTCGAAAGGAAGTTCCAGTGAGTCGAACTTCACCTTTTTCTTGGGCTGGATTTGGTGTCTCGTTGGCCATACGTGAATTATAAATCTCATTATTGTATCAAAAAACTCTAAACATTGCAATGCTAGACGGCTTGGCGTATCTTTTGCGGCGTTAAATTCATCCCAATTCTATGCAAATCCATGTTGAAGATCTAGCTCATTCTCAAGTCAAATTGACCGTCACTCTCACGGTCGAGCAAATGGCTCAATTCAAAAAAGAAGCCGTGGCCGCTCTCCAAAATCAGGTTAAAGTGGCGGGATTCCGTCCTGGGCACATCCCCGTGGACGTTCTTCTCAAGCAAGTCGGGGAGGAGACTTTTCTTGGAGTGATGATGGACAAAGCCATTTCAAGCACTTACGAAAAAGTCATTCGTGATAAAAAAATTCGTCCGGTGGATTACCCGGCGCTCAATGTTTTGGAGCACGAGCCTCTCAAATACGAGGCAACGGTTTCTGTTATGCCTGCCATCAAGTGGAAAAAAGACCCAAAAACGCTCAAGTTGAAGGGTGAAAAATTAGAAGTCAGTGCCAAAGAAGTCGAAAAAGTCTTTGAAGACCTCAAAAAACGAACGGCCACCTGGAAAGATTTTGAAGGCAAGGCGAAAATGGGGCACCGAGTTGAAATTGATTTTGATGGATTCGACCTAGAAGGCAATGCCTTGCCAGGAACTGCCAGCAAAAATCATCCCGTGATTTTGGGCGAGGGAAGTTTGATTCCTGGTTTTGAAGAAGAAGTGGTGGGCATGATTGTGGAACAAGAAAAGGAATTCCCAATCACCTTCCCAAAAGACTACCACTCTGAAGACTTCAAGGGGAAGAAGGTTAAATTCAAGATCAAGCTCAATCGCATTGAAGAATCTGAGCTGAAAGAAATGGACGACGAATTCGCCAAGCAGATCACAGGAGGGAATAGGCAAAACCTCAAGGAACTCGAACAAGAAATCAAAGACGAGCTAATGCACCAGAAAGAACACGAAGAAACAGAGCGTCTCGAAAAAGAGTTACTACATAATGTGGCTTTACGAATTGAAAATACCGAGTCTACCGATCGTTGGAAGGTCGTTGGTCGTGGCGAATTACAACTTTGTATTTTAATGGAGACCATGCGTCGCGAAGGTTATGAGTTTATGGTCAGTAAACCAAAAGTTATTTTAAAAGAAGTGGATGGCCGCACTCAAGAGCCAATGGAGTACGCGACTATTGATGTAGATGACGCTTATGTTGGT
>CAYGAB010000076.1:4902-5241 GCA_964347725.1 uncultured Candidatus Peribacteria bacterium
ACCCAAAAATTGGGCGAACGAAAAGGTTTAATGATGGCCATGGATTCTAAAGGTTCAGGCCGCACCCGTTTACAGTTTCGCATCCCATCTCGCGGTTTAATTGGTTATCGCTCTGAGTTTTTAACAGACACGCGCGGGACTGGCTTACTCAACACTCATTATGATGGCTATGACGATTACAAAGGTGAAATCAAAGGTCGTATGACCGCTTCGATTATTGCTGATCGTGCGGGCAAGACGACTCCCTACGCCTTTGACGGGTTAGATAGTCGAGGCCGTTTGTTTATTAACCCAGGTGTTGAAGTTTACATGGGTATGGTTATTGGCGAAGCTTCAAAA
>CAYGAB010000077.1:0-5221 GCA_964347725.1 uncultured Candidatus Peribacteria bacterium
CTTTTGGGGGTTTTGTGAGAATGCTGGGGGAGGACACGGGAACTAAAAAATCACTTGGTGCTCGCAGTTTCGCGGCTCAACCTTTGAGGACTCGGGCCTGGATTGTTTCGGCGGGAGTGATCATGAATTTGTTGTTGGCTTGGGTTTTGTTGACTCTTGGTTTTCTGGTTGGGATTGAACCTTTGATTGCTTCTGAGGAAGATTTTCTGGCTGCCGTGCATGAGGGGCAGGTGAATGTGGAGCCTGGTCTTTTGGTCACGGAATCTCGAGAGGAAATACGCACCGTGGATTACAATGGAAAAGATTTACAGATTCGGTCTTTCGATCCTGGGGATCGTTTGTTGACTTTGGATAGAAAACCTTTGCTCAGTTATCAGCAGTGGGAGGCGGTGACGGCGCATTTTACTACTGAAGGAGGTGGGCAGATTTGGGTGGAAATGGACAGGGCCGATGGAGTGGGTGGAGCGGAAATTTTGACGACAGATTTGTTCAAGCAGATCAGCACCGCCCCCGTTTATTTTGCTCGTTTGCACTATTTGGATCAGCCAAATTCTATTTTTCATGGATTTTTGCAGACGGGCGATTTGATTTTGTCGATCAATGGGACTCCTGTTTTTGATGAAAAAGACCTGAAAACCATTGAGCCTAATTCTGGGCAGTGGACGGTGGAGTATTATCGGCCTGGAGTTGGAAAGGCTGAGTTTGAATTGACGGCTCCAGAAAAGCATCCAGTGATTGCTTACCTCAGTGAGAATGCTCCGGCAAGTCAGGCTGGGCTTCAAATTGGAGATGAGGTTTTGGACTTGTCGGGAGAGAGTATTTTTTCCGCTGAGCAATTGATGACTTTCACTCAAGATTGGCACAAAGAACACGTTGGAGAGCCTTTGATCTACATGATTTCAAGGTCTGGCCAACAGATGACATTTGAGATCCAGCCCAATGAAGAAGGTCTGGTTGGGGTCATTCTTGCCAATAAAATTCAGGATTACGGAAGTCTCTCTTTGTATTCTAGCCCAGCCTTGCACACTTTGATGGGCGTTGAAAAAGTTCAATACGGATGGCAGTCTCCATTCAAAGCGGTTTCTGAAATGTGGCGATTGGGGAAGGCAACGGCATTCATGTTTGCGGACGTGATGAAAGGTTTCTTGAGTTTTGGTGGAGTTCCGGAAGGGGTTTCTGGTCCGGTTGGCATCGCAAAGATGACTGGCGTGACTTTGGAGGAGGGTTGGCAAGCCATGCTGCGCTTTGTGGCCATGCTTTCTTTGAGTTTGGGAGTGATCAACATTTTGCCCATTCCTGCTTTGGATGGAGGGCGTTTGCTTTTCATTGTTCTAGAGGCTTTCACAGGTAGAAAACCCAGCCCACGTCTGGAGCATTTCATTCATTCCACGGGCTTCATTCTGCTCATTCTTTTTCTAGTCTACATCACCTGGAACGATGTATTGAGTCTCTTTTGAGTCTCTGTCAAAGGGAACTTCTGCGCTTGGCTTGCCTAAGGGCAATGGGAGCTTCAAAATGATGGTCCTTAAAAAAAGTTTTCATCATGAGCACGGGGCTTTCTACCCATGAGCTTTGGCTTCGCATCCTTGAGAAAATTGAGCCTCTTGTGAAGCGTCCGCATTTCTTGACTTGGTTTCAAAACACGGCGGTTCTTGACTTTGAAGGAGGACTTTTAAGGATTGGAGTGCCGAACATGTACGCCAAAGATTGGTTGGATGGCCATTTTGACGCATCTTTTTTGCAGTTGGTGAGAGAAATCGATTCAAATTTGCAAGAAATTAGTTTTGAAGTGGAGCCAGATTTGAATCTCCCAGAAGACATGCGAGCCATTGATGTGAATAAACTTTTTGTTCAAAAAAAGCCAAGAAAGCTTCCGGGCAAGCAAGAAGTTCGTTTGGTGGAAGGCGTTTCTAGCAAATGTTTGAATCCTCGTTACACGATTGACCATTTTGTGGTCGGTCCCAACAATCGTTTGGCTCATGCGGCTTGCAGTGCGGTGGCCAACAGCCCTGGTCGTTTGTACAATCCTCTCTTTGTTTATGGGGGAGTGGGATTGGGGAAAACGCATCTGCTTCAGGCCACCGGTAATGAAATCTTAAGAAATGACCCTTATAAAGTGGTGGTTTATGTCACCAGTGAGCGTTTCACCAATGAAATTGTGGAGGCCATTGGCAAGCGAAATTCGAAATCTTTTAAGGATAGATACCGCAAGGTGGATTGTTTGATCATCGACGACATTCAATTCTTGGCGAATAAAGATCGCACTCAGGAAGAGTTTTTTCACACCTTCAATGAACTCTACGACAACAACAAGCAAATCATCATTAGCTCAGACAAGCCGCCCAAAGAATTGTCTGCTTTGGAGCAGCGTTTGGTCAGTCGTTTTGAGATGGGCATGATTGTGGACGTGCAATTTCCTGATTACGAAACCCGATTGGCGATTTTGCACGCAAAATGTCGGGAACATCAGGTTCTGATTCATCCTGACGTTTTGGAGTTCATTGCGATGAACGTGCATCATTCTGTTAGGGAATTGGAAGGAGTCTTTGTGCAAGCCATTGCGGAAGCTCAATTGGAGCATTCCACTCCCACGGTTCGCAGTGTGGCCAAGATCATTAAAAAATTGGGGCGAGATGCGGTGCAAGGTTACGACATGGACGCTCGGAGCCCTCGTTTGGTGACCAATGCAGAAGATGTGATGGACATTGTGGCGTCTCATTATAAGATTGGATTGGACGATTTGAGAGGGGAGTCTCGCAAGCGGCAATTCATTGTGCCTCGGCAGGTCGCCATGGCTTTGATCCGCCAAGAACTTCATTGGTCTTATGAACAGATAGGGGAGGCGTTTTTGGGAAAAAATCACACGACGGTGATGCACTCGTGTGAAAAAATTAGCTCTCAAAGTAAAAAAGATCGTGTTTTGCTGCACGACCTCAATTCCATTAAAAAAGAAATGGGACTTTAATCATGAATTACACTTATTATCGCCGCTATCGGTCCACGCCTAGGCCTGGAGGAAAAAGTCATTTCAAAGGATTTTTTTCCATTGTCATTATTTTGGTGGCCTTGGTTTTTCTCCTGAAGGCTTGCGTCTCTGTTTTGATGGACATCACGGCTGATAGAAAAGACGAAGCGGTTTTGACCATGCAAGGTGGATCTGCGCAAATTCATGTGTGGGGAGAATCCAAACCTCAAGTTGCCTCTGAAGCTCAGGTTTTGCATGTGGAGGATGCAGTTGAGACTGATTCGGATTCTTTGGCCACCCTCACGCTTTACAACGGTTCTGAATTGCGCTTGGATTCCAACACCAAACTCACTTTGAGCGCGTATCAAGAGGCCACGGACGGAGAAACGGAACTTTCTGAGTCTTTGACTCTGACATTAGAAACAGGACGAGTTTGGCTGCATCAAGTGGCCGGTGACGACTCTGGTCTGGAAATTCACTTGCTGTCGCCGACCATGAATTTGATTTCGATGGAGGGGGACCATCTGATGGAAGTGGACGCTTCTCAGGAACAGGTTTGGTCTCAGTCTGGAAATGTGCAGATTGATTTGGTGCAAAGGGGCGATGAAGAGGCGGTGATTGAAAGCCATTCCCTGCAAAATGGAGAAGTCCTCACGCTCACGGCTGCGGATAGACTGGCCTTGTTGAAACGGGAAAACATTGATTTGCAGAAGCAAAGTTTTGACGAGGTGTTGGCTTGGGATTCTTTCATCCGTTGGAATTTGGGAGAAGAATCGCAACCCGTGAGCATTGTTGAAGAGCTTGAAGAGATTCTTCCAACCGAGGAACTTGCAGAAGCTTCTGCGCCAGAGGAGGTTCTAGGGCTCAGTTATCACGTTAGTTCGCCTTCTTCTGGCTCAAAAATTGAAAAATCGGCCATTGCCATTGAAGGGCAGATTGATTCTGGGACGGCCTCAAAAGTCATGGTCACTTGGTCTGGGACTGGGCAGGCTTATGCCTTGAGTGCTTTTCAGCCAGGCAGCACGACTTTTCGTTATGTGGCGGACGTGAGTTATGGCAACTTTGCACCAGGAGAAAACACTTACACCATTGTGGCTTACGATGAAAATGGTGTTGCGGGTCCACCCATTTATGTGAAGATCACAGGAGTTTTCTAGCGAAGATATTTTTCTATGTTTGCTTGATGTTCTTCTGAAGTTTTTGCGTAGATGCTTTTTCCTGTGAGGGGATCATTGATGTAAAACCAGTTCTCCGAAATTTCCGGATTGGCCGCAGCTTCCAGGGCTTTTAGTCCTGGATTGCCGATGGCACTCGGAGGCAGGCCTTTGTTGATTCGTGTGTTGTAGGGGGACTCTTCTTGAAGATCTTTGGCATTCAATTCACGATTTTCCTTCCCATAAAGAGAGGTGGCGTCTATCCCAAGTGCCCAGTTGGCGTCCAATCTTTTCCAGATTATGCCAGCCACAAGAGGGAAATCTTCGGGCAGTTTGGCTTCTTCTTCCAGCATGGAGGCCACGGTCACGATTTCTTGCAGGCTTCGGCCAGATTGGTCGGCGGATTTTGAAACGTCTGCCCATTTTTTCTCAAAATTGTTGATGAGTTCTTGAAGGAAATTTTCTGGAGTGAAGCTGGATCGATTCACAAAATAGGTGTCTGGAAAAAGGTATCCCTCCAAGTTGGATGGGTTTTGGAGATTTTGAATGAGGTCGGATTCCCATGTGCAACTCAGGCTGCACGCAATGAATTCACCTTGCTTGATGAGTTCCAGTTCGGCCAAAAGAGCGTCCATCTCCTTGATGGTCCAGCCTTCTGGAAAAGTCACGGAAACGTCTCCACTGCCTTTGGTGATCAGCGTGTCGATGATTTCTTGCAGAGTCATGGATGGGCTGAGGGTGAAAATGCCGGTTTGGATTTGAGAATCCAGACCTTCTGATTTAAGAGCTCTCAAAAAACTGCGTTTGCTGACGATCAAATCTTTTTCTTCCAATGCGTTTGCAACACCTCCAGCTCTTTCACCTTCTGGAATTTGAAAATTTTGGGTGCTGGTGTTGTTTTCATCCACGGCTTCGTTCAAGTCGCTTCTCCAAAAAGGATTCCAAACGACAATCAATAATATTCCTAGGCCTAGGAGGGCAGTTTTTTTCATGAGCAGGTGAATATTAAGCTTCTCCGCCGGGAAGATTCATCCCCATTCCGCCCATCATTCCGCGCATTTTTTCGGCGGCCACTTCTTGAGCTTTTTTCATGGCTTTATTG
>CAYGAB010000078.1:0-1438 GCA_964347725.1 uncultured Candidatus Peribacteria bacterium
TTTACGAAGCGCCTGCCGCTCACATTTTGATCAAAGCTCACAAGAGTTTGGAGAAAATTGTCTGCACTCGAGAAGAAAACGAAATGAAAACCGGAATTGACCAAAAATGGGCGTACCTAGTTTATTCCGCAAAATGGTTCGACCCGGTCATGAATCACATCAATGCTTTCATCGAATCCATGAACAAAAAAGTCACTGGAACTCTGACTCTCAAGCTCTACAAAGGGAACGCGACCATCATCGCCATTGATTCTCCTTACAGCCTTTTCCGAGAAAATCTGGCCACCTTCATGAAATCCACGGGCTTCAATCAAAATGTTAGCCCAGGTTTCATTGAAATTTACAGTTTGGAATCCAAAATCGCCAACCAAGTTAACCTGAAATCATGAGCCAAGCACGCCAAATCTGGAACACCTCAGACGTCTCCATCCACCCAAAGGCCTTGGCCTACACGGTGGGTGAGGACTACCTGATGGATCAAAACTTGTTTTTTCCTTACGACATTCAAGCCTCGGCGGCCCACGCGGACATGCTGGCGGCCATCAATCTTTTAACCGAGGAGGAGGCGAAGCATTTGAAAGACGGTCTTCAAAAAGCAAAATCGGCTTGGGAAAAAGGAGAATTGAAAGTGCTTCCAGAACAAGAGGACTGTCACACTTGCATTGAAACTTTTTTGACGGACCTCTTGGGCGATTTGGGCAAAAAGATCCACACAGCCCGATCCAGAAATGATCAGTCTTTGGTCATGATTCGCTTGTACTTGAAAGATCAGCTCAAGGAATTGGACAAAAGCATGCGTGCTTTGATCAAAGTTTGGCAAACTTGGGCCAGCGAGCACGGCGACTTGCCCATGGCGGGTTACACTCATCTGCAAAGAGCCATGCCCACCACGCTCGGCACTTGGCTCGGGATCTACGAATCTGCCTTGAAGGACTTGCTCGTGTTGCAAGACGCACTGTTGCATCTGGTGGACCAAAATCCATTGGGCTCTGGCGCAGGCTTTGCTTTGCCCATTGAAGTCAAACGCGAGGTGACCACTCAAGCCCTCGGCTTCGACCGCACTCAAGAAAACCCCATGTACTGCCAGTTTTCACGAGGCTTTTTTGAAGGAATGGTTTTGGATCACTTGGTCAATGTGCACACGGTCTTGAGCCGTTGGGCGAGTGACATGCTCTTGTTCACCACTCAGGAATTCGACTTTTTTGAGGTGAGTTCGGCTTTCACCACCAGTTCCAGCATCATGCCTCAAAAAAAGAACCAGGACGTTTTTGAATTGCTGCGTGGCCGTCTGGCCATTGTTCAGGGCGCCGCCACAGAGATGAAAAGTATTTTTTCTCGACTCTTCAGCGGTTATCAACGTGACCTCCAGCTCATCAAAGAACCTTTGATCCGCGGCTTGAACACCACTCTGGACGCTCTTGAGATTGCGGCCTTGATC
>CAYGAB010000078.1:1448-5179 GCA_964347725.1 uncultured Candidatus Peribacteria bacterium
ACCCCCGCCATTTCACCCAAACCCACTTCCCTCAAAGCCAGCCTTTCTGAAGACCTCTACGCCACCCACCGAGTCTACGACCTCGTCAAACAAGGTGTGCCTTTCCGAGAAGCTTACGCCAAGGTGAAGGAGGAACTTATTTAGGCGGCTAGGGCGAGGTTTTGAAAGTTTGGGAAAGCAACCCCTTGGACTCTGTCCTGAAAGTAAATGACCTCACCATTCGTCAAACCTCCAGGCCCGAATAGACCCGATGCTTTTGCACGCTTGTTGAGTGCATCAATATCAATTGGTTCTTTGAAGAAGTATTGTCGAGAAAGACAGTTTATTGAGCCTCCCAGTAGAAAGGTTCTGATTTTCTGCTTAGCTTCTAAAAAGGTCATTCTGGGAAAAGCCTCTCTGAGTGCAGTTTCCATCTGTTCATAAACAAAACCACCTAGAGTGACATTGCCAACTTGAACTCGATTGGTGGCCAAATTGTTTTTGTCTTTTTCTGTGAGCTCAAGGATTTCTGCATTTAGGTCCGCGCCTAACTGACGGAATTTCCCTCTTGATTCACTTGTGAATGCTGGCAGATGAGTAGCCAAAACGACTTTATTCTCATCGGTATGAGGCATGAAAGCACAATCGAGATGAAGAGCATCATCCACCTCTACTATGACGGTTCTAATTTCTGGCACTCCCATTGCTTTGGCCAAGTCAACATGAGCCCTGTGGGTGGATCTTTTTGAAACAGCTCCAACGTACCAAACTTGTCCTACTGGATCTTTAAACCATCTTATATTGCCTCCTTCGTTCGGGTCACCGCCTTGCTGCACAATGGTTTCAACACCAAGGACTTTTGTTACTTCGGCTTGATACAAAGCTTCTGTTTTCCGCCATTCGGCACCCATATTGAAAGTATACACTTCACCATTGGGTCCAGTGTGGCTTGGGTCACATAAGAATTCACGATCATGGGTCAACTTGAATTTCCTCCTAGCTTCTTTTGAAGCATTTGGTAAGAAAACGAAGTTGATTCCAGCTCTAACAAATAGTTCCACCAAAGCCAATTGCTCAGAAACCAATTCGCTATAACTTGGGACCACTAGGTTTTCTTGGGCTTGGGCCATTTGGTCATTACCCTGAGTGCTTTGTATAGGCCCCCTGTCATCTGGGTAAATACCCACACCCTTTGGCCAATAGCCCTCTTCCTCTTCGGGCACATCGCAAATGGCAAGATAAACGCAACTCTCTTCATCTTCCATAACATTCAATTTTAGAGTGCAAAGTACCCTAATCTATTATTTTTTCGCCGTTTTTGTCAAGTCCTTGTTACAAATTAAATCCGTTTTGTAGTCTAGTGATCTGGTGGAGGCGGAGGCCCATTTTTTTGATTTGGCTGAGTTTGGCCTGGTCTTTGCTGTTGCTGCGGATTTCGCCGGTCAGGCCAACTTCGCCAAAGACGACCCAATCTTCAGGAATGTTCTTTTTGAAAGAACTGGAGGCAATGGCCATGCAGACGGCCAGGTCGGCGCTGGGGTCATTCAACCTCAATCCTCCCACCACATTGATGTAAATGTCTTGATCTGCCAAATTCAAGGAAGTGTGTTTTTGAAGCACGGCAATCAAAAGCTCCAAGCGATTTCTGTCAAAGCCACTGGAGGCGCGTTTTGGATAACCAAAAGGAGTCGCAGAAACCAAGGCCTGCACTTCCATCAAAATCGGACGATTGCCTTCCATGCTCATGGTCAAACAAGTGCCAAAAGCTCCTGTCGGGCGATTTTTCAGCACGCGTTCCCCCGGATTTTTCATTTCTTCCATGCCTTCCCCAGACATGGCAAACAATCCGACTTCACTGACGTTTCCGTAGCGATTTTTCAAAGCTCGGAGCAAGCGGAATTCTTGGTCGCGCGTTCCTTCCAACAGGAGAACCGTGTCCACCAAATGTTCCAAAACCTTTGGGCCAGCAATTTGACCTTCTTTGTTGACGTGGCCAATCAAAAGCGTGGGAATATTGAGGGTTTTGATGGTCATCATCACGGCTTCGGTCACGGCTTTCACTTGGCTGATGGAACCAGCGAGTCCGGGCATCTGCTCGCTCGCAATGACTTGAATGGAATCCAGCACGAGAAATTCAGGTTTGTGTTTTTCAATGGTCTCCAAGATTGCTTCCAGAGAACTTTCGTAGAGCAATTGCAGATTGCTGGACGTGATTCCAAGGCGTTTGGCTCGTGCGCTGACCTGTTCCACCGATTCTTCTCCCGTGATGTACAAGGTTTTGAGTCCTTGCTCGGCCATTTTATTCACCACCTGAAGAGTGAGAGTGGATTTGCCGATTCCGGGTTCTCCCGAGAGCAAAACCAAAGCACCGTGCACCATGCCTCCACCCAAAACTTGATCCCATTCGCCAATCTGGGTCATCAGGCGAGATTTCTTGCTGGGTTCGGTTTGGAGGCTTTGAGGAGCTTGCCGTGGAGCCAAAGCTCGTAGGCCAGCGGAAGGATTGTTGGCATTGGATTTGCCGATTTTTCCTTTGTCCAAGTCCACCACTTCCTCGATCAAACTGTTCCAAGCTTGGCATTCGGGGCATTTCCCAGTCCACTTCGGATTTTGAAAACTGCACTGTTGGCAAACGTAGAGAGTCTTGAGTTTCATATCTGCAATTTAATGACTTTTGGCTTGTCTTACAAGGCGGCCTTTGCTAAATTCCTTTCGGATCGGTAGCTCAGGGGTAGAGCAGTTGGCTCTTAACCAATTGGCCGTGGGTTCAAATCCCACCCGATCCACCATTTTAAAATGGCTTCTTCTAATATGAAAATTCTCCGTTGCCGACCAACTCACTTTGATGTGGTTTACGCCATCAATCCTCACATGAAGCCGGGTAGCGTGGACAAAGCGCGCGCAATGCAAGAATGGAATGACTTAGGTGAAATTTACGAATCCATTGGAGTTCAGTTGGAAGTCTTGGAGGGAGCCGAGGGCTTTCCGGACATGGTGTTCACCGCGAATCAAAGTTTTCCTTGGCAGGATGAATCCGGCCAAAAACACGTGGCCCTTTCCAAAATGGCGAGCCAAGAGCGAGCCGGTGAGGTGGCTTTTTTCAAAGCGTGGTATGAAAAAGAAGGCTACCTCATTCATGAAATGCCCGAACACCTTGGAACTTTTGAAGGAATGGGCGATGCCATTTGGCACGCCGACGGCAGTAAAATCTGGGGCGGTCACGGCTATCGAACCAAAAAAGAAGTCTACGACTGGCTCAGTCAAGAAACCGGCAAACCCGTGGTGACACTCGCTTTGCACGACCCAGCGTTTTATCATTTGGACGTTTGTCTTTGTGTTTTGGACTCCAAAACGGCACTGGTTTATCCTCCTGCCTTTGACGATGAGTCTTACGCCAAAATTCAATCGGGCTTTGAAAATCTCATTGAAATCACCAAAGAAGAAGCCTACCACTTTGTGTGCAATGCTCACGCTCCCGATCAAAAACACGTGATTCTCCAGCAAGGTTCTCCTCGAATAGAAGCCCTGCTCAAAGAAAAAGCTTTCATTCCCATTTCCCTTAGTACGGACGAATTCATCAAAGCAGGAGGATCCGTATTCTGCATGAAGATGGACTTGCCTGCTTAGCTATGTTAAAAAAAGAAGGCCCCCATTTTGGCGAGGTGGCGGAGTGGCTACGCACCGGTTTGCAAAACCGTTCCATACGGGTTCGAATCCCGTCCTCGCCTCCAGCCTGGGTGGTGAAATGGTAT
>CAYGAB010000079.1:0-5103 GCA_964347725.1 uncultured Candidatus Peribacteria bacterium
GCTAAGTACTATTTGAAGTACCTGTTCAGGCGCTTGCCCAAGAAATCTCCTTCGGCTACAATCCTCGGGCTATAGGCCTTTCGTATAGTGGTAGTACAGCGGTCTCCAAAACCGTTAGCGCGGGTTCGATTCCTGCAGGGCCTGCCATTCGATAATCAAGATAGATCTATTTCTGCCTTCTCATTGCTGGAAAGGCGATGACCTCTCGAATTCTTCTTTCAGTATGGCATACAACATATCATTCATCCATTTTCCACCTCGAAGAGTACTTTTCCTAAATGTGCCTTCATAAGAAAATCCTGACCTTTCCAGTAAACGAGCAGAAGAAATGTTTGGATGAAACACTTTTGCATAAATGCGTTCCAAGCCTAAAGTTTCAAATCCAAACTCTAAAATGAGAGATATTGCTTCTTTCATTATTCCTCCGCCCCAATATGGTTTGCCCAACCAATAACCAATTTCGGCATTCTTATTGTCCATGTCTACGTTCATGAGGGCAATCGTGCCAACAATTGATTTTTTTGATTTCAATTCAATTCCGAGAGCGTAGGTTTTTCCTTTGCGGATATTTTTCTGCGTGGACCGAACGTATTCTTCCCCATCTTTTAAAGTGTACGGATGAGGCACATAAGTAAATTGAGCAATCTCCTTGTCTTTTGCGTTTTGATAGATGTCCATTGCATCGGCTTTTCGGAGCTTGCGGAGGTTGATTTTGTCTCCCTGGAATGTGAGCTGTGAGGTCTTCATGCTGGTACATTATAAAGAAAAGTTTTCGAACAGTGAACAGTGAACATTAATAGGAGCGACGACACCCGTGCATCCAAGCGGAGCGCAGGATATTTCTGCATGGCTACAGACCTTCGGCCATAACATCTTCTAAAAGTTTTGACAGGGAGCTGTACCCTGAACTTTTCAAAAATGTACTCAGTTTAGTGTCTGAGCGCACGCTCACAGTCAAGCGCATTTACCAAGCTCAATTCAGGTTTTCCCACAGCAGTTCAAAGGCGGCTCTTTGGATGGTGGCGATGGCTTCGTTTTCGACGACGACGCCCATGAATGTTGTGGAGAGGGAGAGGAGTCCCACGTTGTTTCCGTAGATAACGATGGCGCCGTCAAAGGTGAGGGAATCCACCAATTTGATTTGTCGCAGTTCTGATTTGGCCAGTTGGGCGAGGCCTTCAGCGGCCTGTGAACGTGAGGCAATGATTCGAATTGGTATTTTTCTTTTCATGCGCTCGGGCACGTAACTGGAGGCAAAAGAGGAAGAGAGTTTTTCATAAAAGGCTTTTGGCCCGATGAATTCGTAAATGAATTGTCCCGGCTTGGTTCGGTCCAGAGTTTCTTGAAAAAATTGCACAGCGCCTGTTTCGCCTTCAAAAAAACGAATTTTTGGCCGATCGGGAAGCACATTGTGGATTTTTTCCAATTCTTTGACCAGGTCTGTCCATTGGTTTTTCTGTTCGTCGATTGGTTTGAGAAGAGCCTGCGTGTCTTCTATGTAAAACAAAGTTTTGCGATTTTTCTTGGTTTTTTTGATCAATCCTTTTTGCACCAAATCGGGCAAGAAATTGTACACCGTTGTCCTTTTCAGTTTTGCTTTGATGGCGATTTCATTGGCACTGGTGATGCCCAACTTTAAAAGTGCCACATAAATTTGTGCTTCTTTTTGATTCCAGCCCAATTTTTGGAGCTCTTGTGAGTAACTCATGTCTATTTTTTGAGACAAATTCAATGTGCACAAATCATTTTATCCTTAAATCTGTTGTTGGCAAGTCGCTTAACTGGATTCATTCGTCTAAAATTATAGACGGATTATTTTATGACGCTTTTTCCTGATCTCCAATAAGATGCGCTCTATTAACTTTATGTATGGAACCAGAACAAATTTCGGCCTATGAAAAAGACGGTTTTGTGAATTTGGGAGTGCTTTTTACTAGAGAGGAAATGGCTGCTGTTCGTGCGGCTTTGTTTTGTGTTCTTCTTGCTCCTCCGCCGGGTGTGGCGGTGATTCGTGAAGAGGGGTCTTCTGCCGTGCGCAGTGTGATGGGCTGGGAGAGGGCAGGCGGTATTTTGGATAAATTTTCCCGTGATGAGCGAGTTTTAGGGCCGGTGCAAGCTATTTTTGGCGATGGAGTGGTTCTTCACCAAGTCAAATACAACCCCAAAGCTGGTGAAGGTCATGGTGATAAATGGGATCCGCATCGAGGATTCACGTTTTGGCACTTCTTAGATGGAGTGCCTCGGGCGGAAGGAATGATCTCGGTTTTCATTGCTCTCACGGATCAAACTCTTGAAAACGGGGCAGTTCAAACCTGGAAAGGAGCTCACCGTTTGAGTCTGGAGCAGCTTCGTGAAGAGACGGATTTCAGTGCTCGTCAAGGAGAGGAAGGAGATACGGCCACCCGTCTCTCTTTGCAGATGAAGGAAGAGTGTATTGAGCTTTGCGACCAGCAGTTTGAAAGGGTTTATTTGACTGGTCAGGCAGGGACTGTTTGGCTACTGGATTCTCTCAACCTGCATGCTTCTGGGAGTAATGAGGATGACGAAGATCGAGATCTTGTTGCAGATGTTTTCCGTGCTATTAGCAACAAGCCTTTGCACCCTCGCAAGAGTGAGTTTTTATGTGGCACTTCAAATGAGCCACTGGTCAGTTGGAAGGGGCCGTTGTTGGATTAGGCAATAGGATTTTCATGGCAATTTGTTTACTGTAACAGCACATGTGTTGACAACTGCAACACATATTTGTTAGACTTAAGATGTGTTTAACCATTTTTTAATGTCCAATATTCACGTTCGCATCAAAGATGAAACAAAACGATCTGCCGCTAAAGTTCTAGCAAGAATGGGTCTTGATATGAGCACGGCCATTACTTTGTATTTGAATCAGATTGTGATCACGCAAAGTATTCCTTTTCGTTTGGTCACTGAAAATGGTTTAACCTTGGAGCAAGAGCGTGAGGTTTTGAAAGCTTCAGAGGAAGCAAAACGAGGGATGAACGTTAGCGGTCCTTTTAAAGGCAAAGAGGCCGTGGATTATTTAAGAAATTTAGCAAAAAATGCAGATTAATTATGCGAAAAATTTCCAGAAGGCTTTCTTGAAACTGGACAAGAAACGTCGTGAGAAAGTTTTAGAGGCCATTCAATTTTTCCAAGTAGATCCTTTTGACCCGATCCTTCGTAATCATCCACTCAAAGGTTCGATGCAAGGCAAAAGATCTTTTTCTGTGACTGGCGATATTCGTATTATTTTTGAGGAATACGAGAGTTATACTTTGGTTTTAATGCTCGATGTGGGCACTCACAATCAGGTTTATTGAAACTTTCGCAATACCTCAGGAAGCGGCTTTGAGCCGCGCACTTACGAAAGTGTACTCTATGCGTGCCCCTGTGGTGGGCTCGATGTGAACAAAGTGTTTTTGAGCACTTCTAGAGTCGCGCTCCGCCAATACGCATGTCTTTACCCCTTGTTTTAATAAGAATATCTTGACTCAGACCCCTGATTTTTATAAAATAGTGGCATGGAATATATTAAAAGAGCTGTCTTGATCCCAAAATTACTTGAGCAGGGGCAAGTTTTGGTGATTTATGGCCCTCGTAGAGTTGGTAAAACAACTCTTGTTGAAGAATTTATTGAGGGTTTTAAGGGTTCGTATCTTTCGAAAACTGGTGATGATGTTTTTGTGCGGGCCATCCTTTCTTCAGAAGATTTGTCACGCATTAGCAATTTTGTGGATGGCTATGCGCTTTTCTTCATTGATGAAGCTCAACAAATTGAGAATATTGGAATTGGGCTCAAGCTCATTGTTGATACGCAAAAAAATATGTTTGTTATTGCAACTGGGTCGTCTAGTTTTGATTTGGCCAATAAGGTGGGTGAGCCCCTTTTGGGGCGGAAAAGGACTGTCACGCTTTACCCTGTAGGCGTATGTGAACTCTTGCAACAGCTTCCCAAGGGTGCAGTTCTCGAGATGAGGGATGAATTGTTGTTGTACGGAGGGTACCCGCGTGTTTTGACTGAAAAAAATATTTCTCGAAAAATTGAATATCTCCAGGAAATCATCAGTTCAGCTCTTTTCAAAGATATTTTTGCACTTGAAAAAGTTAAATCACCACAGAAAATTCTTGATCTGGTCAAAATGTTGTCCTATCAAATAGGGCAGCCTGTTTCAATTGGATCACTTGCAAATGATTTAGATTTGGACAGTTCAACCATTGAGCGCTATTTGAATCTCCTTGAGAAAAACTTCATTATTTTCCGCTTGGGTGCGTATTCAAGGAATTTAAGAAATACGTTGAGATACAAACAGAAGTATTTTTTTTGGGATACTGGCATTCGTAATGCCATCATCAATAATTTTCAAGATTTGTCTCAAAGGAGCGACATCGGCGGGCTTTGGGAGAATTTTTGCATTGTGGAGAGAATGAAGCGAAATGCTTACAGTGGCTTGCCAAAAGCAAACTATTACTTCTATCAATCTTATCAGAATCAAGAAATTGATCTTATTGAAGAGATGAATGGCTACGCTGCTTTCGAATGTAAATGGAAGATGGGGAAATCGACTCGCAATTCTGATTGGAAGAAAGAATATCCTGAAACTCCCATCCGCGTCATACATCGCGAAAATTTTGTTGATTATTTGGGCTTTGGATCGAGCTGAGCACTGACGAAAGTGTACTCTATGGGTGCCCCTGTGGTGGGTTCGATGTGGGCAAAGTGTTTTTGAGTGACGATGTTTTCAAAGCCGAAGTGCACCAATAGTCTTAGAATGTCCTGCATGTCGTAAAAATATTCGAATCTGCCCATGGTTTTGAGCATCTCTCTGTCTATGGCGCCGTCGCCGATGGCTGCGAGATCGGGGCTTTGTGAGTTCATCCAAATGGCTTGTGGCAAAGGATATCTAATGCCTTCTAGGTTGATGCGTCCTCTTTGTGATCTGCTAAAACGCACTCCTTCTTCTCCAACTGGCTCGATGATGCTGAAATGAAATTGACCTCCCGGTTTGAGCAAACGTGCGACTTCTCGAAAAACGTCTTTGACTGAGGAAAGGTAGGGGAAGCATCCGTTTGAAAAAACGGTGTCGAACACGGCGCGATCTTTTGGGT
>CAYGAB010000080.1:0-5049 GCA_964347725.1 uncultured Candidatus Peribacteria bacterium
AATCTTGACGTTTGAGCACAAAGACTTCAGATTCAGAGGCGGTTTGCGCCGAGGCGTTGCGAGCCTGCCCATCCATCAGTGCCATTTCTCCAAAAAATTGACCGTCGCTGAGTTCTGCCAAAGGCCCAGACATGTTGAAAATGCGAACTTTTCCCTGCTTGAGAATGTACATCGCGTCCCCTTCGTCACCTTGCTTGAAAAGCATGTAATCCGCCGGATAGTACTGCATGGCGATGTGCCCCATGATGGAAGAGTGCTCTTCGTCCGTCAGGCTTTGAAAAAACGGAACGGTTTTGAGAATGTTGAGGATCAGTGACATGAGAAAAATGAATTCCTCTTATTGTAGCACATTTGAGGTTGGAATGGTAGATCCTTTACAGGGAATATTGTTTATGTTATAATTGCAAGATTTCTTCAACAAAACCCTTTCATGGACTTGTTTTCAAGGCTCAAGCTTCAAACCAGAAGACTCATTTGGGCCAGCTCTCTGTTTCTGACGGCACTGGCGTTTGGAATTCTTTTGTTCGGGGACGACGCCAGCTTGATCGATCAGGAACTTTTGAAACAAGCTCAGGGCAGCATCAAGGCAGACATGCTCTACACTCATCCCGTTGGGCATTAAAGTGGGATTGGAATTCGGCCTCTTCTGATTTATGATGCGGGTGCACTTAACCTGCTTCTTTGTGAACTACGATGCGGCTGTCAACGAAAAAAAATGGCAAGAAAACTGGCGTGAATCTGGCATTCACAAAGCAAATCTTCAGAATCCAAAGAAGCCAAAGTACTACAATTTGACCATGTTTCCCTACCCGAGCGGAGACAAGCTCCACATTGGGCATTGGTACAATTATGGTCCCGTGGACACCTGGGGCCGCTACATGAAAATGAAAGGTTTTGAGGTTTTTCAGCCCATGGGTTTTGATTCTTTTGGATTGCCAGCTGAAAATTACGCAATCAAAACAGGAGTGCACCCAGCCGTGACCACCCGAAACAACATCGACAAGATGAAAGAACAGATTGGGGCGATCGGCGGCATTTACGACATGGTGGGCCTGGAAACCTCCTCCCCGGACTACTACCGCTGGACTCAGTGGGTCTTTTTGCAGCTGTACAAAGCTGGTCTGGCCTACCGCAAAGAAGCGCCCGTGAACTGGTGCACCGGCTGCATGACCGTGCTCGCCAATGAACAAGTGGAAGACGGCCACTGCGAACGCTGCAAAAGTGAAGTGGTGCAGAAAAAGCTGAAACAGTGGTTTTTTAAGATCACGGCTTACGCCGACAAACTCCTGGATTACGAAGGCTTGAATTGGCCGGAGAAAACCATCACCATGCAAAAAAACTGGATCGGTCGGAGTGAAGGTGTGGAAGCCGAATTCCGCATTGCCGAGGCTCCGGAAAAACGCATCAAAATCTTCACCACTCGATTCGACACCATCTACGGGACCAATTTTGTGGCCATCGCGCCGGAACATCCTGAGCTGATGGAATTCACGACCATGGAAAATAAAAACGCCGTGGAAGCCTACGCCCAAGAATCCCGTAAAAAAAGTGAACTGGACCGCCAAAGAGACGACAAGACCAAAAGTGGGGTCTTCACGGGAATGCACGCCATCAACCCGATGACCGGGGAGTCCATGCCGATTTATGCCGCGGATTTTGTCCTCATGTACGGAACGGGCGCCTTGATGGGCACTCCCGCTCACGACCACCGAGATTTTGAATTTGCCAACAACATGGGGATTTTGGCTCCTCAAGTGCTGGTGAGCCAAGAGGGAGGCGATTATGAAGAAGACGTGAAAGAATGGAAAGACAGCCTGCACGATCACGGCATTCTGGTGAACAGCGGACCTTACACGGGAATGACGAGCGCTGAGGCGATCAAAACCATGACGGAACAGATGGAACGCGAAGGCTGGGGCAAGGGCGTGGTGAATTTCCGCCTGCGCGACTGGCTGATTTCTCGGCAACGCTACTGGGGCGCTCCGATTCCCATTGTCTATTGCCCTCATTGCGGAGAAGTCCCCGTGCCGGAAGCGGATTTGCCGGTGGCTCACCCTCACGTGGAAGACTACGTGCCCAAAGGCAGTTCCCCTTTGGCTTCTGCTAGCGATTTTGTGAATGTCAAATGCCCCAGCTGCGGAGAACCCGCCAAGCGAGAAGTGGACACCATGGACACCTTTGTGTGCAGCAGTTGGTACTTTCTGCGCTACCCAGATTCCGCCAATGAACAAGCGGCTTGGACTCATGGACGAGTCAACACTTGGATGCCCGTGGACATGTACATCGGCGGGCCGGAACACGCCTGCATGCACTTGCTCTACGCTCGATTCATCCACCGAGTCATGCACGACCAAGGCCTAGTGGACGCCAAAGAACCTTTCTTGCGATTGGTTCACCAAGGCATGATCACCAAAGACGGCGCCAAAATGAGCAAATCCAAGGGCAACGTGGTCAGCCCCGACGAATTTGTGGCCAAGTACGGCAGCGATGTTTTCCGGATGTACCTCATGTTCATGGGGCCTTTTACAGAAGGTGGCGACTGGAACGATCGTGGAATCACGGGAGTGGCTCGATTTGTGGACCGCTTCTACCGAATGATTTTGACCGAACCTGTTGCTGACCATGACTTGACGTCTCTTGTTCATCAAACGGTGGCCCGCGCGACGGAAGCCATGGAAAAAATGACCTTCAACGTGGCCATTGCTGCTTTGATGGAATTGACGAATGAAGCCCTGAAAAACGGGCTCCCTCAAGATCAAAAAGAAATGGTGCTCAAAGTGATTGCGCCTTTGGCTCCGCACTTGGCCGAAGAACTCTGGGAACTCACCGGACACTCGTCCAGCATTTTCCTAGCAGATTGGCCCCAAGCCGACCCCGCTCAGCTCCAACAGTCTCAAGTCACCTTTGCGATTCAGGTTAACGGCAAACTGCGCGGCACCATGGACTTGGCTCCTGACACTTCAAAAGAAGAAGCCTTATCCGCCGCCAAATCTCAAGAGAACATTCAAAAATACCTAGCCGAAGGCGAAATTCTCAAAGAAATCTTCGTGCCCGGAAAGATTGTGGGATTTGTGGTGAGGTGAAGGCTTCTCATCCTCAGGCAATTGAATTCTTGGGCCCACCGCCTGCTCTGTTCAGACTATTACTTTAAGTGTAAACTACCTGCTTCGAGCATTAAAAAAACTTGATTGCAAAAGCTGATTGTTGCATTAAATATTTTTCTTCCTTCCTCAACACTCTCCTCTGGAGTGACTCTCTCGGTACCTTCACCGTCTCTCCAAAGAGAAGAGTCCTCAAAACGCCAGGCATTATAAAACCCTACTGGATCTGTAGCCCCCCGAGCCTCCACTTTGCAATCTCCAGAGGACACGCGTGTTAATTCTATGTGTGTTTTAGGAGTAAATGGCAGACTTAAATCCTTTATCGCTAAAACAGGCCCCACTTCAGTGGCATATCTAACAACAAGCTTTCTCAGAGCTGAGTCAGCAAATGAGGCTTGCATCCAGACATCCATAGCATATCTATCGAGGCCTACCACAGGCTGCCGATCTGCCAATAAATATATTTGTGAAGTCTTGTGTAAGCTAGGTCTACCCTTACTTTTCAAGCGCTCCCCAATCCCTTGAACTTCAGCTTCCTGCTCTGGACTTAGACGTAACATACAGTGCAATTATTTGATTAAGCCAGAATCATAACAAACTTTATTTTTTCTGCAAGCAAAAAGCAGGTGGCTGCTCACGCAAGGTCATGAATTGGCTAAACACCAACTTGATGCGACTTCAAAGGTGACCTGGCCTGACATCATAAATACTTTTAGGCACAACTTTCCTTACACTATCAACTCCTTCTGCCAACCTGATTAAAATGACTTCAGCAAAACGATCAATACGTGCTTTATCAGCAGCTTCCTGTGCAGGATTAAACCGTACTATTCCCTCTCTCCGATTGGAATTTAGATCTGGATTTGCCATACAAAGGAAGTGTCGGCTCATTTCAAGAAAAAGGCAAACCTAAATTCTGCGCCAAGGTAAAATCCTCTTCACTCCACCTCAGGGTAGCCGCCTTGGGCGGTGATGGAAAAAGTGGCGGAGTGTTTGGAATCGGAGGAAGTGAGGGTGAAAGTTTGGTCGGAGACGTCCGTGCATTCGGGATCGGTGAAGCAAATTTCGGCGTTGGGTGGAAAGTAGTAAATGTCCAGGCTTTTGTCGATGGAGTAGTCCGTGCCAAAATCGAGGGTGTCCAAGCTGAGGTCGGTGCCTTCTGTGCCGTGGGCAGAAAGCGTCAAGGTGATGGGAGTGATGGCCAAAAGATAATAATCGGTGGGCTCTGGGTTGGAAGTGTCGTCGTTCACGACCATGCTGGAAAGGGCCAGGCTGCGGGCCTTTTGCATGAGGTGGAGAGTTTGGATTTTTTGATCGTCAAAATTGGCTTTTTTTTGCAAGCCACCGAAAGAAAAGACCAAGCTCACCGAGAGGATCGCGATGACGGAAATCACGATCAATATTTCAATGAGAGTGTAGGCGTGACGTTGGAGCATGTGTGCATTATAATCGATTCATGCGCCACCGCCACCGATTCATTCGCGCCGCCGAAAGTTTGATTGAGACGATGTTGGCTGTGACCGTCATTGCAACGGCAACCACGGCGGCCATTACTTTGATACGCACGTCTTTGCAGGGAAACGAAGTCATCGGTGAAAAAGTCGTGGCCTTGAATTTGGGCTTGGAAGCGGTGGAAGCCGTGCGGAATTTGCGAGACAGCAATCTGCTGAGCATGTCTTCTGACCCGGACGAATGTTGGGACACTTTGGACGGAACCGACGCCAGCTTGTGCGCCACCGCCACGCACATCAGCCCGGGCGATTATGCCTTGAGTCGGAATTTTATCTGGGCCAGCAGCTCTCCCGTTTTTGAATGGAGCTTGAGCCCTGTTGTCTCGGAGGAAGAATATTGGGTCAGTCTCTACGACTACCAACCTGATGTGAGTGGGAGTGTTGTTCCAATTTACGCTCAAGCGGGTTTGGATGGGACTTCTGGGCTCACCCTGGTT
>CAYGAB010000081.1:0-4899 GCA_964347725.1 uncultured Candidatus Peribacteria bacterium
GGCCATGATTTAACCAAAAATCTCTTTCTCCATCGATAATATCCGAAGTCCTCCCAAGGTCTTCCAGGGCCCGCAGCAAAGTGAGCCAACCTCTATCGTAGAGTAAAATTGCTGTCCCTTCTTCTTGTAAACTCGTGATTTCATTTCGACTCTGGAGAATCGTTTGGCGAAGGAGACCCAAAGCCATTTCGGCATCAACAAGATTTTTAGACTGCCAAATGTCATAAAGAGGATCTTCGCCACCACGGGTCTCGCGTAAGTGTTCCTTTACGATTCTGAACGGCGCTTTAACCTCAAATTTTAAGTTTTTTTCTTCCAAAGCACTCGACAGCCTCTGCATTACCGTGGTTTTGCCTGCTCCAGGATTCCCTTCAAAAACATATTCGTGATATTTCATGCAGGTGTGGCAAGTATTTCACTAATGCATTCTTCAAGATCTCCACGCAAGGTTTGTCTCGTGTAATAGACTCTTTCTCTTTGGTCACCATCAACTTTACCTACAGATGCGCGGACGAATTCTCCAGGCTTGCGACCAGCATGCGGAATTCCAGTTATCACGTTGGTTGCCACATAGCGTTTTGGGTCCACTATTAAGCGGTGTGCACTGTCGATAGGATGCATCCGAAAACTTCCCTGCTGATGAGTTACTAGCTTAGTTGGGGCAAAAAATCGAGCACCTTCATGACGGTAGACCTCTGTGCCTTCTGGTGTACGCTGGTTGCTGTATTTAACTAAAATATTTACAATCAGGTTGAGTTCTTCATGAGTTAAATTCAATACAGCCTCCAAATCTTTGAGATTGGACTGTCTCAAAATAGCATCCATGCCACCCTGTAACATTGGCAGTACTGAACTTGTTGATGCGAGCGCGATGGTTTCTATAAGATCTATTCGTTCACAAATCGCCGCAATTTCTACTGCTGACATATTTCGCAGTGCAGCTTCAAATTTTTCAAATACAGCACGCTCTCCCTCGCTTAGATCTCGGATTTCATACCAATGATCCTCCACTTCTCCAACCGGAAGGTAGGAAACAAAGCCCCATTTGTGTGCATGCTTCATTTCGACAATTGGGGCGCCATCTGCTCTTGCTTTCCTTCTTCGCCATAAATGCAGCCGATGCTTGTAGTCCTTTCCACCTGTGCCATTATTCCCCTCACTCTTTCCATCAATCAAAATGATCTTGGAGAATCCTTGCGAGTGCACATAAGATCTTTCGGCAATTCTATCTGCTGCTTCATCATCAGTCATGATTTGCCCTAGTACCTCACATAGACGCTCTCTGTTTAGAATACTTTGCAGCTCTAAATAATTGTCTACTGTAATGTTCCCCTGCCTATCAAAGAAGGCGTCAATCTCTTCTCGACTCACTTCAATTGGATTTTTTCTCATAGACAAGTGTTGTTAAAATCTAAGCTCTTACCGATATAGAAATTTGGCCAGCTTTTCTAAAGCTTTACCCCGTGCACTGAACAGGGCTTTGATTTCTGTGCTCATTTGATTCAATGGTACATCTGCCCCGTCAGGTTGAAAGATGCCGTCCCATGAAAAATCACGTCCCGGGTAAGGGTAAACAATAATACCAGGCTGTACCCCCTCGAAAAGATGTGTGTGCCCACTGCCATCTCTTACTAATAAGACCGTTTTTGTATATGCGGTGGCACCAATATGGGTGCTCGCAAATGTTTTATAGCCTTCTAAGCCAACTCCTTTAGGAACTGCCATTTCCATAGCCCCTGTATAATCTTTTCCCAAAAACAAGTTGGATACATCCAAAAGAATGGCTTCCCCTTTTCCTGGGAGTTTTTCGCTATCTACCAGTTGATTTAAGTTTTCTAAAGCAGCAGATTGCACACTCTCTGTGGGTACGGGCAGCATGATGGGACTGTATTCCATGGGTTGAGCCTCAGGGATAGCTCCTTGAATTTCTGGAATTTTATTCGAATTCCTAGTGTAGTAAAAGATATTTTTATAACGAAGAGTACGCGGTTGTATGTGGATGGGGATGCGCTGCAAATTATGCAGAAGATAGGCAGACTGATTTCTCATGGTGTAAACTGGTACATTTCTTGCATGTGTACCAGTTTTATAAGCAATTTGAGGAGTGGCTATTTCGTTCCTGGGAACAATTCTAACTCCTGCTTCTAAACGGTCTGCAGAGAAAATGAAGATTTCAAAGTTTTGTCCATCGGACTTGTAGCCTAATGCTTGTAGAATTTGATCGGCTCGTTTCCCATCAAAAGCTTCTAAGGCTTCTTGTCCGAGAACCTGAGTTTGTCCCCCGGCTAGTTCTAAAGCTCGAAATGCCTCTACACTCCTGCCCTCAAGAATTTTTACGTACCACTCTTTTCCTTTTCCTAAGGAAGAGAAATGAAATATGCCCTCTTCATCAAAATTAGCATTTGGTGCTTCGCTTTGTTTGTCTTGATCTTCACGCGCTTCAGCTGCTCTAAAAACAGGGTGCGTCCATAAAGGGCGTTGATGAGTAATAGTGTCCAGATTTCGCCCATTAACTGGAAGAGAGAGCTCAGCTCCTCGATGGTTATGTCCATACGCCAGAACCAATCCATCTTTTGGTTGAGCTCCTAAGGTGGGGTCGAAGAGTCCCGAGCCCATTAGAAAAGATTTCATATTCCAGTAGAATCTATACTGTTCAGCGCTTTTCCCATATTTTGCACTTAATAACTCGTCTTCTTCTGGATCAATAATGACTGGAATTCCCATGGCGGCAACTCTTTCTGCGCTGTCAGTTCTTGCATGGAAGCGAAAACTCACAAGTCTTGGATCGGGAAGACTGTGAGTTACCACCATGTCGATATCTGGTTTTATGGCAGCGGCTAAGTTTTGAACCATGGCGGGGAATGCGGTATCAAGGCTTACTATGCCATCTAAAAGCGATCTACCATCTGTAAGTGTCGAATAAAAAGCTTTGACGTCGTCGGAAGTAAAGCCAAGAAGCCTGGGATCTAAAAAGTTATGATAGAATAGGTTGCCTGCAAGCACTTTTGCTCTTCCAACATCTACAGTTATAGGATTCGGCCCCTGAGGAATGTAGAGATTATTCGCCTGCATAAAATCTCGCCACGGATTCAGTCTATCTTGCTCATTTAAACGCCTCAGGTCATGGTTTCCAGGGGTATAAATAACAATTTCATATTTTCTGCTTACTATCTCTAATAAAACATTTATAGCTTCACTTGTGTCAATTGCATCACCTGCATCTGTTTCAGATTGAAAATGATCTCCCGCTAAGATTAAATGTCTTGTATCTTTTTGTTCTAAAAGAATACGAGAGGCAAGATCCTTAGCCGCAGAGGTGGCTGATTTAAAATGGGGGCGGACTTTGTCTGCACCAGAGTCCATTGGAATTTCTCCGAAAGGCCAGTGATTATCTGACGTCAATTGGGCTGTTTCACCTCCGAATTCGATTTTTCTTGTTAGGCTATAACCCATGACTTTAAGAGTGGATTCAAGAGTTGAGAATTGCATGTTTTTGGTGACCTGTCAAGCATTCGCCCCTAAAAAGGCCCCAGTTTTCAAGTGGAGGAAGAGTAAATTTTGAGTTTGGACAAACTAAATAGAGAATGCAGCAAGAAGATGGAAAAGCTTTTAAGAATTTTTGACTGAAGCCCCAGAGAGAATGCATGAATCTGGTCAGTTTGGCTTGTATCCTGGCGCTCATTCGTTCTGTGATGAATATCATGGTGCGATACTCTGGCTATAGAGTCAGATTTCGTTTAGGCTTGACCAAGCTCGCACTCCGTTGACCTTAACAATTTTTTGGGCTAAGCTCGGTGGGATGACTGATGCAAACATTGAAGCTAAAAAAGAGCGTCATCAGAAGCTCTTTGAAGGCCAATACCACAGTTTCGTCGGAAGAGCCTGGTTCCACCTGAAGAGAGCTTTGGTGAAATTGTGGTATTTCATGAAACCCTCAAAAAAGCGCCTCTCTGAATTCATGCACCCCCTAGACCACATGCCACCTCCAAAAAGGCTTTACACCCAATTGGCGAGTTGGAGCATTGGATTTTTACTGCTCACCTCCGTCAACATCAGCAATGCCAGTTCCGATGGAGATGGATACGGCTCTGGCGTCTACAACAATCAACTGGAAATCTCTGAAATCTCTAGCGTGGTGAGCGACGAGGAAGGATTTCTAGTGAAATCCATGCCCTTGGATGGAGACCCAATTTACGACCAAAATCGAACAGAAATGGTGGCCCACACGGTTCAGTCTGGCGAAACGCTTTCTGTCATCGCACAGCGCTATGGAGTGAACGTGAATTCGATTCGTTATGCCAATAGCAGCGTGGCCAACATTGACTACTTGAAGATTGGCCAAGAACTTCAAGTTCCTCCAAGAAGCGGACTGTATGTGGACATTAAAAATGGGGATAAATTGGCCAAATTGGTGGAAACTCACAAAGGAAATTTAGAAGAGACAAAAAAATTCAATAGCCTCCTGGACGACACGCTGATTGCGGGCACCAAACTCTTCATCATCGATGGGCGTCCCGTTGAAATCTACATTGCGTCCAACAAAAACTCTGGCTCCAGTGGGTCCGCTCGTGGCAAAGCGTCCGACTACTCCAGTGCCAATCTTCCTGCCAGTGCGGAAGGTTGGATCAAGCCCACCAACGGAAGCATCACCCAATACTACCACCGTGGACACTTGGCCTACGACGTGGCCAATCGAAGCAAACCTCCCGTTTGGGCGGCAGCAGGAGGCACTGTGACCGTGGCTTCTTACGGCTGGAACGGGGGCTATGGGAATCACATTTGGATAGACCACGGCAACGGCTACATGACCCACTACGCCCACAATGAAGAACTCTACGTGAAAGTGGGAGACACCGTGTCTCAAGGGCAAGTCATTTCAAAAATGGGTCGCAGTGGCAA
>CAYGAB010000082.1:0-4834 GCA_964347725.1 uncultured Candidatus Peribacteria bacterium
TCCTACTGGCATTTTTTTCTGTCTTTACGGCAACTCATTTGTGGGCGAATTTTTCCTACGAAAAAGCTCATCAAGCCAAAGCGGAGGAGCATTTTGTGGAGGCGGTGAATGCCTTGGAAAAAGCCGCTCAACGATTTCCTTTTGACCGTATTTATCTGCTCGAATCGGCGGAATTGTTGATGGTGCTTCAACCCACGCCGCCGGGTGCTTTGGATCGAGTGGAGTTGCATTTAAATCGCTTGGAAACTTTGAGCGGTGGGCTCGATCCAGATTTGCCAGCCCTGCGGGCTTGGTTGGCGGCCAAGCGGGGTGACAGTGAATTGGCTCGTGAACAAATGGAGTTGGCTTTGCATCAAAATCCGAGTTCCATTCATGTTTATGAAATTGGTTTCCAGGTTTATACGGAGTTGGGGGAGGAGGACCAACGTCAGGCTTTGGTGGATCAATTCAGAGCTGCTTTGCCAAATTTCTGGAATCGTCCCGAGACGGAAGCTGGGCGAATTTTCCAGAAAAATCATCCCTGGGTCGAAGAGTGGTTGGGCGATTAATCTTCAATGAAAAAATCTTGGCTTGTGGCGACCGTGGATTCGCATATTTTTTGATGTTCGGGTGGCAATTGTGGACAGAGGTTTTTGGCACGTTCAAGAGATCCAATGTGGATCACGTAGTAGCTGGTGAGTCCGCTGAAGCAGGCATTTTTTAGGTTTGCCGGAGCACTTTCACAAGTCTGAATCACGAAAGGAATTCGGCTGAGATTCGTTTTCATGACGGCACTTCCGGCGCCACGTGCGCACTGTTGATCAAAGCCATTTTTGAGCACTGAACAAGTCTCCATGAGCTCAGAATAGGCGTCCGGTTTTACTTTCAAAAAGTAGCGAGGGCCGTAAAAATAGCAGGCACTTTTGTACAAATCGCTTTGGTTTGCGCAGAGGCCCATTGGGTCTTTTGGACTGAGCAGTTTGTTTTTATGGACGCTGGTGTCTGAAGAAAAAAGTTCCATGAAGACGCCTTCGGAGCATTGCACTTGTTCTTTTTTTTCGGAAAATTCACTGCAATTTTTGAGTGCCTCGGCCACGTCGCCGTTGTGAAACATCATCAGCCCGTGTCCCACACCATGAAAACAAGCACCGTAATCCGCAGGGCAGACATTTTGTAGCACGGCTTCTGGATCGTCTTGGCTAGCGATGTATTTTTCCGTGGCACCGTGCATGTAACCAGATCCACACAGATCGCTGGCATAGGTCATGGCCTCCACAAATCCATAACGATCAAAGGCTGCGTTGCCAATTGCATGAACCATCATGTGGCAGGTGTTGGCCAACTCCGGGTCTGCTTCCAGATCATTTCCCAATTCTTTGAGTGCCACGCTTGGGTCTTGTTCTTGCACGAGCTCCGTGTATTTTCTGGCGGCGTCCATTCCTTCCATGTGGGTGCAGGCGCTGAGAAACAGCAGTGGCAGAATGAGAAGATGCAGGAGCTTTTTCATGCTGCAATTAGAGGTGAAAGCACGTGAGGAGTCAAGCGTGACGAATTTGATGAAGAAGTTTTGCTTGCGGCTTCCGCTATTATGGATAAAAATGAAGACCTTTTAAAAAGGTTGGCAAAATGATGCGATCAAAATATCTCACTTTGGATCGGGCCCCAAAGGGTCAGGTCAATAAGAAGGTGATTGAGGGCACGGCACGTTTCATCAAAAAATATCCCACTTTACTTCGAAATTTGGCAAAGTAAGGATCATCTCAAAATGGCTTGAAGCCAATGCTCAAAAAAGCTGATGTGCAAAGATGGTGACCACGGCAAGACTCGAACCTGCGACCTTTGGCTCCGCAAGCCAACGCTCTATCCAACTGAGCTACGTGGTCCTAAATGTGCTGAGGAATCCTAAAATAAAAAATGGCTTAAGGCAAGCACAAGTCTATTTCGCGTGGTGGCCGATCAATTCCATCATGCGAGAATGGAGTTGTCCGTTGCTGGCCAGCATGCGGCCCAATTTTGGATTGAGCATGGAACCGTCTGTGTTGGTGACCATTCCGCCCGCTTCTTCAATGATGATTTTTCCCGCGGCGATGTCCCAGGGTTTTAGTCCGAATTCCCAGTAGGCGTCCAGCCGTCCGCACGCCGTGTAACAGAGGTCTATGGAGGCGGCACCGAATCGGCGCACTCCGCGACTCACGTTGTAGACGTCCTCAAAAATTCGCATGTTGGCTTTGTACAGTGGGTCGTTTCGGTCGAAAGGGAAGCCCGTGGCGAGCAAAGCTTCTCCCATGTTGGTGGTGCGAGAAACTTGAATCTGTTTTCCATTTCTAAATGCGCCCTCGCCTTTTTTTGCGTGAAAAGTTTCTTCTGTTCCTGGAATTTCAACCACTCCAATGATGGGCATTCCCTTGTGCACGATCGCGATAGAAATCCCGAAAATTGGCATGCCGTGCGCAAAATTGGTGGTGCCGTCGATGGGGTCCACGATCCATTTGTATTCGCTGTCGCCTTCCGTCATGCCGGATTCTTCACTCAAAATAGTGTGATCTGGAAAATTCTTCTTGATGGTGCTGAGGATCAGGTCTTCACAGGCCTTGTCGGCTTCGGTCACGAGTTCAAAAGGACCGTTTTTGGTCTCCGTGGTGAATCCGCGTTTTTGATAGTCGAGCGCAAGTTTGCCCGCGTCGTGAGCGAGTTTTTTTGCGATTTGCAGAAGGTGTAGGGGCATGAATTTATTGTCAATTGCCGACATGATACTGAAAAATGGCTTGGTGGTGGCAGAATATGATTGACAAATCTTTATTTTGCATTATTATGCACGCATGTTTTCTTTCCACCACTTCTGCGAACAATTGACGGAACTTGAATTGCATGACCTTGCAGCCAAGTGGAATTCTTTACGTTTGCACCGATGTCTATGAGAACTCGTTCTAGTTCTAGGGTGACTTGTGAAGATTCTTTTTCGCAATTGAAACTTGTTCGTGGTGGGCGAGATGGTGAAGGTGTTTTCAATGATCATTTGTTTGATCTAGAGGATCTTCTATTGCGATTTTCTGCGGATAATTTGGGAGAGTGGAAAGGATGTCGACCTTTTCAAATACCAAATCAGGTGAAAGGCTACTGTAAGGGTGATGAAGCTGGGAATATCCGAGATAAGATGTCCGTCTTAAGATGGACTTCTTGTCCAGTGGCCTATTTTGATGGAATTGTTGGTGTGACAAGGAGGGTTTTGCCTGCTTTGTACCTTAATGAAGACTGGGTGATTACATGTGTTTTGTATGCCTTGGGGAATAGGACTGGGGTGGTGGATGACATTGGATTGGTTGGCAATGCAAGCTTCGTCTTCGTTCACCGCCTTTGGTTGCCTCGACCTTGAGTTTCTGATATCCTCCATCGGCTCTAATAACTTTTTTTGTGAAGAATCAGGCTTTTCAAATTTCCCAGGAAATGCAGCCGAAGGGAGATCAACCCAAGGCGATTGCAAAATTGGTGAAGGGCATTAAAGATGGACTTTCCAATCAGGTGCTTTTGGGGGCCACGGGGACTGGTAAGACGCTGACCATCGCTCACGTCATTCAGCAGTTGCAGCGGCCGACCTTGGTTTTGGCACACAACAAAACTTTGGCGGCGCAGTTGGCGAGTGAATTCAAACAGCTTTTTCCGAACAATGCGGTCAATTATTTCGTGTCTTATTACGACTATTATCAGCCGGAAGCTTACATTGCGCATTCGGACACTTACATTGAAAAAGACGCGCAAATCAATGAGGAAATCAACAAATATCGGCACGCGGCGACGATGAATTTGCTCACGCGCCGAGACGTGATCATTGTGGCGTCGGTTTCTTGTATTTATGGGCTTGGATCGCCCAAGGAATATTTGGATTTGAGGATTGAACTCAAGGCCGGTGGACGAGTGGCCAGAGACACGCTTTTGCGCAAGTTGACCGACCTTCAGTACGAACGCAGCCGAATGGATTTCAAACAAGGACAATTTCATGTGATCGGGGACGTTCTGGAGATTTTTCCACCTGGAGGAGACACGGCGGTGCGTTTGGAATTTTGGGACGAAGAGATTGAAAAAATCACGGAAGTTGAGCCTTTCACGGGAGAGGTTTTGGGTGAAATGGAAGAGGTGGTGATTTTTCCGGCCAAGCACACGGTCACGACGGAAGAGAAAATCCGCTCGGCGGTGGGCCGAATTCGAGAAGAATTGGATCAGCGCACGGACGAATTGCGTTCCATCGGCAAAGGTTTGGAGGCTCAGCGTCTGCGCACTCGCACCGAATACGACATCGAATTGCTTTTGGAAACGGGCTATTGTTCCGGGATCGAAAACTACGTGCGTTTCTTCAACAATCTTGGCCCAGATGGCAAACCTCCCACGCTCATGGAATTCTTCCCCGAAGACTTTTTGATGGTGGTGGACGAGTCGCACATGTCCATTCCTCAGATTGGCGGGATGTTCAATGGGAATTTGTCGCGCAAGCAAACTTTGGTGGAACACGGATTTAGATTGCCGTCCGCGTTTGACAATCGACCGCTTAAATTTGACGAATTCGAAACTTACATGCGTCAGGCGATTTACGTTTCGGCCACGCCGGGCAAGTACGAAATGGCAAAAAAAGACAACTTGGTGGAACAAATCATTCGTCCAACCGGACTTTTGGATCCGGTGATTTCCGTTCGTCCCACGCTCAATCAAATGGACGATTTGCTCAATGAAATCGTGCAAAGAGTCGCCAAAGGAGATCGAGTTTTGGTGACCACTTTGACCAAGCGAAGTTCCGAACAGCTCACGGAATTTTTGACCGATGCCGGCCAACGAGTGCGTTACTTGCATTCCGACATCGACACGC
>CAYGAB010000083.1:0-4825 GCA_964347725.1 uncultured Candidatus Peribacteria bacterium
GTATCATTGCGTAGACTGAGTGGGCGAAAATCTTTGATCAAAGCGTTTCTGATTCCCAAATCCCAAAAATAAATCTTACGCAATCGTTTTAAAGATCGACGGCGATTTTTGGTGTAGGGTTCCAATCGGAAAATAATGTAGGCCTGCTCCAGTATACGAATGTAATCTTCCACGGTTGTTTTTGACAGTTCGCAGAGTGAGGCAAGTTCGGTATAAGAGACTTCACTGCCGATTTGATGAGCTAGAGCACGGAGCAATTTCTCCAATTTCTCCGGATATTTAACTTTGTCCAGCTGCAAAATATCTTTGTAGACATAAGAGGTCGCAATCTCATAAAGGGTTTCTTCTCGTGGATCTTGCGTTTGCATGAGCCGAGCAACGGGGTAGTTGCCAAAAATCATCATGTCTTCCAATAGTCTATCCAGTTCGAGTGAGTCAAAAACTTCTTTCAGTTCAAAAATCCCTGGAGGGAAGAGTAGAAATTCTTTTTTTCTGCCCGTGAGCGGTTCGCGGAGGCTGTTGGACAAATCAAAAGAGGAGGATCCCGTTGCAATCACTTGCACGTCTTTCATGGTGTCTGCCACCAATTTAAGAGTGATACCGATATTTTGAACCCGTTGAGCTTCGTCAATAAGAATGATTTTTTTCCCGCCAAAAAGCAGGGCGAGTTCCGTTGAGGTGGTGTCCGTCAATCGTTCTCGAACGTCGAACTGGTCACAGTTCAAGTATTTTGTATCTGGAAAATCTTTGGCGAGCTCTCCAAGAAGCGTTGTTTTGCCAACCTGACGAGGGCCATACAAAATAAGGACTTTGCCATCGAACATGGAATTCTTGATTTGTTCGTGTATTTTTCGTTGAAGTATCATGCAAACAGAGTTTATCACAGTAAAAACGCCAGTCAAGTGGCGTTTTTACTGGTAATTTGGAGCTTTGGAACCTCGTCTTTCCATATGCTTTGCCGCCAAAATCTTCACTTGTCTTTCGTAGTGAAGATGAATAAGCTACGAAAGTATTCGAGATTTTCTCGCGGCCCTGCCAGAAATGGCAGGGAACTTTTTTCACAATCTATGCTTCCACATCGTTGGCTGGTGAAAGCTGTGCCGTTTTGATGAACAATGCCAAAATCTCTTCCACTTGATTTGTTAGAAAGGGCCCTTTAAACCTGTATGCATTTCCATTTTCATCGGCTGAGATGACAAGGAAAAATGTTTCACCACTCATGTCTTCAGTGATTATTTGAACCGCCCTTCGGCCGTCAACGTTATACTCGGTGGTCTTTAGGTTGTATTCTTGATAGTTGGCGAGCAGATCGTCCATGCTATTGAAGGACGAAGTATCGCTTTCACCGAGTGAAACCATGTAGCTGAGGCTTAAATCCGTAGATTGATATGTGTTTTTAGATGCATCGTAAGCAAGAAACTCAATGCTTTGATAGTTCGAGCGAGCTTCGAGGGGCTGTTTCACTAATAATTGGATTTCTTCAGGGTATTCGAAAGACAAAAATGCATCTTGATACATGTTCTTTTGTTTCACTGTAGGTGTATCTGCGGGTGTCACTACAGGTTCCGTTACCGGTTTTGGTTCAAGTTTTTGCCAAGAATAAACACCGCCGCCAACAATGAGTGCGGTTAGAATGAAGGTGATCAAAATGGCAGGAAAGGTTTTCATGGTGAAATGGTGAAGGGAAATGAATGTAAAATCACCGATACAAAAGTCTCAAACTCACGTCGCTGTCCAAGGAACCACCCAAAACGTAGTCGGATTCGGGGCGGGATTCGCTGGCGGCTGGGCTATTTTCTAGTAAAATTTCGCTCGGAGCGCTCACGGTTTTTTCAAAGGAAGTGTGAGAAAGTCCGGGCTGTTTGAAGAGCTGGAAGTCGTAGTTTTGGAAGGAGCGGTTCATCTTCCACGGCAAGGAATACATCATGGTGAATTCTTGGGAACTGCCAGGTTCTATGTTTTGGTCCAGAGCGTAATAAGAGAGGTCCATCGCGGGGTCGTAGTAGAGTTGGAAGTCGTCTTTGTGCACGTCTCCACGAACTTCCAAGATTTGTGCGCCTTCCGGCAAATAGATTCGGAGACCGGTTTGATTGAGGTCTTTGCCCATGACTTTTTCAAGTTGATCGGTCCACTTTTTCACGCCGTATTCCGCCGAAACTGACTTGATCCAAGCCAAAGTGGAATCGGTGAAAGTGTGGCTGCGTTTCATGGTGAGAGCGTCCATCACGGTGCCATCTTCTAAGATTTTGGTGTCGTGGAAAAGTTTGGTTTCCATGTAGCGATCGGTTTTATTGGCGCCTCGATTGATGAACACCGGCAAGACAAAATCGCTCGTGAGCTCACCAAGTTTGGGCAAACTTCCGTCCAAATGGAAGGACTCAATCATGGACTGAACGGCGGGGTCTCGATGGTAGATCATAATCTGTTTTTTCTGAAGATCGCCGAGCAATTGTTGGCTCAATTTAACCTTGCTGTTGAAGTCGGAAGAAGCGTTCAAAAACGCATGCAAAACTTCCTGCAAAATGGTCTTGGGGCTATCCTCTCCAAAAGTCTTGGATTCCACCAAGGCGGACAAAACGGTGGGGAAAGTGTCGGCCTTCAAAGGCTTTTCGAGGGAAGGGATTTTAAGTTCTCCCAAAGCTTCCACCAAACCTTGCGCCGCTCCCAAATTCACGGCAATCACGCCGTCCACACCCTGGCCGCCTTCTTTGTTCCAAAGGTCTAGAGCTTGCTGAGCGGAAGTCGGAAAGTCGGGCGAAGTGTTGCTGTCTCGCAGCCGCCAATCCGGAGCCAAGTGACGAATTTCTCGCAAAGGCACTTCCAGTTTTTCAAAGTAGAGATTGTCGTAGTCGTAGACATCGTGGAAGTCCAGGCTGGCCAAACGTCCGTCATTCAATTCCGCCACGGCCACACTCCCGATGAATCCACCTCCCGGCCGCAATTCGTCGTTGTTCATCAACAAAATCAAATAGTGCTGCACATAACGTTCTCCCAAACTCGACAAAAGAGGATCTTTCATGCCTCCCCACAGATCAAACCAAGACGCGAGAGTGTCAAGTTTGTCACGGTAATCGCTGAATTGATTTTCATAAGGCGTGCCACTCAAATCCACGGCGTGCAAATGGTCTCGAATGGAATGCAATTGCAGAGTCGCCGGCTCCAAATGGTCCGTGGATAAAGTGCGCAAGTAAGTGGTCACGGAACCTTCTTTCGGAAAATTTTTGAGGGCCTCACGAATGGCACTGAGTTGGGTTCCAAGTTCCGCCATTTCTTCACCCGCCGCCAAGAGGTGACGCAGACTTGAAACTTGAGCCGGTTCTTGCAAAAAAGAGGATTGATTTTGGATCAAAAATGAGGCCTTGGCTTCGGCTTGATCGAACAAACTTTGAGCGTCTTTGAACAGCAGATCTTCTTTGGCGGCATCCGGATTTTCCATGAGCGATTGGCTCGCCCCCTTCAAAGTGACAAAACCTTCTTGCGCCAAAGCCAGCGCTTCTTCACCACGAGTTTGTCCCAAAAACACGACTTGCCCCAGGTTCAAAGCCAGAATGGTCAGCAGGGCCGCGGCCACCACGGGCAAACGCCCCAAACCTTGCTTGGACCGAGGCAATTCTCCCACAATACAAATCCGTCCTGTGGGCTTTTTTTGCGAGCGAATTTCATCTTTTAAATTGAGCGTGACCTTGGCATGCGCCTCTTCTTTTTTCGAGGAATCCACTTGCTTCAAATTCACCACATGCTTCGACATGGCTTCATCAGGTTCATTGGCCTCCTCCGGGCCGATGTTGAGAACGGTATTCATTCGCAGGCGTCAATCGGCCTCCATTCTACTTGAAGTGGACAGAGTGGACAATGCCTAGTCTTACCTGTCCAGCTCAAATCGCACTTAAACATTTCATTGACTTTTGTCAAGGATAGTGCTAAGTTTGCAGAAGCATTCATTCATCTCAATTTATGTCATCAGAAGTAAAACAACCAGAACCGTCACGCATGGTTAAGCCAATTCCTGCTAATGAAGCCCACGTGACCCAAGGACTTTTGGATGCGGTGCGATCCGTGAGAAGCACGGGAGAAATCACTGCTTTTGAAGCTTTGGTTAGAGATAAGAAATTGCTGGTTTTTGCTGATGGAGTGTGGAACCTTGTTAAAACAATTACCGTGAAGGAGGATAAGAAAATGACATTCTGGTATAGCCAGTATTGGAGGCCAGAGAAGGATAATAGGTTGACGGAGATTGTGGCGCATGTGGATTCTTTTGAATCTAAGGCTCTCGCCATTAAAGGGCCAGCATTGCCAGAAACAGGGCGAGTTCTTCCGCCAGACCTTGCCGAAATGGTGGATGACATTCGTCGCCGACTTCTTCCACCAGGCTTTTTGGGGACAAGACAGGAGGAGGTGTGGGTGAGAGCAACAATGGCCGATACACGCCCAGGTTTGAATGGTTCTGGTCGTATGATTTTTGTCGGCCTGAATGGAGGATGGGGATACTTAGAGAAGGTTGAAAACCAGTCCGACTTAAATGACTTAGACGAGCTCGTTCAAGTCTAACTTTGGCCTTAAAGCGGCTTCGTGTTAAAATGCGCAAGCCTCTTTAATTTTTGTTATGAAAGCTTCTGAATTGCGTCAACGGTATCTGGATTTTTTTTCCAAGCGACATGGGCACAGCGTCATCAAAGGGGCGAGTCTGATTCCTGAAAACGACCCAACCGTGCTCTTCACCACGGCGGGAATGCACCCGCTCGTGCCTTATTTGATGGGAGAAAAACACCCAGAAGGGAAGCGATTGGTGGACGTGCAAAAATGCGTGAGAACCGGAGACATTGAC
>CAYGAB010000084.1:0-4772 GCA_964347725.1 uncultured Candidatus Peribacteria bacterium
ATCTCATCCGTTGTATTTAAGAACCACTTGACGGTAATTGCCTTGCCCCATGCTTTCCGTTTTTATGTCGGAAAAGCCGCCATCTCTCACAAACATGTGGATCACACGTCGGAAGTAGGGTGACATTGGAGGAAGGGCCGCTTGATTTCGGGTCGAACGGACTTCGTCGATTTTTTGTTTGGTGATGGTGAGAACGTTTTCTTCTTGTCGGTAGCGGTAGTTGTCCACATCAAACATGACCGTCATGTCTTCTCCAAATTTGTGGTGAATGATCACTTTGATCACTTTTTGCATGGCCTGAAGATTTTCTCCGTGGTGGCCAATGAGCAGGCTGGGTTCGGTTGAAATTGCATTCACGCGGAAACTTTTTTCATCTCGTTTGATCACTTCAATGTCTTCGAAGTCAATTCCGAGGTGAACAAGGAAATCAGCAATGATGAGTTTAATCTGTTTTTCCATGGGATTTATTGATGACACGAACGCTCACGTCGTCCGCCGGGGAAACGGTATTGAGAGACGACTTCTCATTGTTTATCACAAGTTGTTGGAGAATGCCATAGATTGTGCTCGTTCCCCAGTAGAGTCCCACGGCTGCTGCGGTCTGAGTGGTGAAAAATGCAATCATGACGGGCATGAGCCACTGCATGATTTTGTTGGCGTTTTCCATTTCGTTGGCAAAGGGCGCTGTTGTTGTGGCGTTCTTTTTGGCCTTTTTCTGCTTGGCCATCATCAGTTTCATTTGGATGAATTGTAAGACTCCCACGACAAGAGGAAGCACAATGATGTTTTTTTCAAAGAGATTCATTCCAAGGAAAAATGGATTGATTTCGCTCAGGTGGAATTCTGGAAGAAATCCATAAATCAGGATTGCCTTGTCGGCCGAAAGTCCAGCTTGAAAGACATTGTACAGCGCGATCAAAATTGGCATTTGAATGAGCAGGGGCAGGCAACTGGACATGGGGCTGGCCTTGTGTTTTTTCCAAAGGGCCATGGTTTCTTGTGCCATTCGAGCTTGATCCGTGCCGTACTTCTGTTTCAATTTCTCAATTTCCGGTTGTATTTCTTGCATGCGTTTTTGAGCACGGAGGGCTTTTGCGGAAGGCACCAATAAAATGGTCCGAATGATGATGGTCAGGGCAATGATCCCAAGCCCCAAGCTGTGTCCAGGTATGTAAATCAGCAAGGCAACCAGAGCGTTGAGCATGGGTTGATAGATCACCCAGCGCCACATTTGGGTGAAAATCCCAGCTTTTACGACGGTAAATTCAGGCGTGGTGTAGACAATTTCTTTGTCTTGGATGATGAGTTTGTAGCGGCCCTCTTTGAAGAGAGTGTAGGTGTATTCTTGCAAACTTATGGCCTGTTTTTTCCCAGGCTCTAGAGTGACGGTTGCATTGGAAGGACATTTGAAGTTTTCAGGAATTTCAACCGATTCGTAGCCTTGGCTAGTGAATTTTTCTACTTTGAAGAATTGACCCTTGCAGCTTTCCGGCCCACTCAAGACGATATTTTTCTCGGTGTTGTTTTTGGCTTCTAAAACGATGTTTTTGCCAAAACCGTATTCGTCTTTGGCCATGGTTATTCCTAGGCTTCCACTGTCCAAAACTGGGTCAGTGGCTGGCCCTTGAATGAGCTGCATCACCAAAAAGGTTCCAAAAAAAATGAGAACGTAGGGGAGGAAATTGAATTTTTTCATTGGTAGCGGGAAAGGAGTTTAAGGACTTCTTCTCTCTTTCGATTAAAGTCAAAAGGGAGGAAGCCAGATCGAACCACGAACACTGTATCAAATGGAATTGTGTTTGGCACGGGGTCTTTCTCTAGGTCTCGCAATATCTCGTAGAGTTGGCGGCGGGCTTTGTTTCTATTCACGGCGAGCTTGGCTGCTTTTTTGCTGACCACCACGCTGAAACGGCTCCATTTGAATTCTCCGGGAAGTCTTCTCACAACAAGAAAGGAAGAGCCTTGAGATTCGCCTTCCTTTAAAATTTGAGGCACACGAGTGCGTCCTTGAATGCGTTTATTTCGTTTTAACACGCTTCTTAGAAGGTTTCACGGTCAACAAATGACGTCCTTTTGCGCGGCGACGAGCCAAAACAGCACGACCCACACGGGTTGCCATACGCCTTAGAAAGCCATGAGTCCGAGCGCGTTTACGTTTTTTGAGTTTTCCTAACATAAAATGGATCTGAAAAATGCCCGAGGATTCTAAGGGGCCTAGCAAGGGAAGTCAAGGGTTTTTTCTTCTCTTGCCAACCTGTATCTAATCTTGTACAGTTGGCCCAAGATTTTAAGGCTCGAGGCCCATGCTGTTACAACTTCAACAACATTCCATCCTGATTGGGCGCAAACCCGTTGGTTTCACTGAACACTATTATACCGAATGGGACGATGGTCTTGGCAAGGACAAGATTTCTTTTTTCATTGTCATGAGCGTGAGCAGTTCTCAAATCCCAGCGGCGGAAATTGGGAAGGAGGCTTTCCAACTTTTGCAGGATCACTTTTTGCACGATTTGTCTGGAGATCCTTACGATCGTTTTGAAAGAGCTTTGAGAGAGGTCAACACCATGGTCAACGAAAAAGAAAAGGACTTGGAGCTGAAATTCATCCCAAACATGCATTTGATGGTGGGTGTCATTCAAAAAGATCAACTTTTCATTTCCCAAAGAGGGGAGGCCCACGGCTATTTGATTCGGAAGCGACATTTGAGTTGCATCACAGAGGGCCTTTCAGACGAACGCAATAAGGAAGACCTTTTTCAGAACATTGCCAGTGGACAGTTGGAGGTGGGAGACAGCCTTATTTTTGTGACGGGACCTTTGATTCAGTACATCACTCCTGGGGACATGGCTCAGTTGTTCTCCGAATTTGCTGTGGGAGAAGCTGGTCGGCAGCTCAAGGAATTGCTGCACAATGATCTTGAAGATCAACTGGCTTTGTTGGCTTTTGAGGTTTTGGAGAAAATGGAAGAAGTCACTCCTGTGTCCGTTCCAGCGCAAGCCCTGCCCATTCCTAGTTTGGGAGAATTTGAAGAAAAACAACCTGGAGGTTTTCCTTTGAGCAGTGAGGCTCGAAAAGATCACATGAAGCATTTGAAGACCAGCCTTTCTGTTTTGCAGGGTTGGGCCAAGCACGAAGATCGATGGAAGTTTTTGGATAAGATCAAACATTTGCCCAAAAAACAGATGTTGGCTCTGATGCTTGTTGTGGCCACGGTCACGGTGGGTGGAGTTTTTGCTCTCCAATTCAGTCTTGGGAAACAAAAGTTGCAAGACGACATGCAGGCCAAGCTCACTTCTGCAGAGGAGGGTCTCAAGCAGGCTCAAACTCGAGGCGCTTTTGATAAAGAGGAGGCCAGCGTTTTGTTGGTCAATGCGGAAACGGCTTTGAAAGAGGTTTTGGAGTCTGGTTATTTTGGAGGCAAAGCATCCGAACTTTTGGATGAGATTCAAGAAGAACGAGATTCTTTGGACAATGTTTTCCGTGTTGGCGATGAACTTAAGCTCTTGGTGGATTTTGATCCACTTTTGGGCAAGGGTAAAATTGTGAGCGTGGCTCCTTCTGCTTCTGGTCTTGTGGTCTTCACCGATCATGAATCTTATGAGGTTTTGATTGATCAGCCTCAGTCTGCTAAAGAGTTGGAGGCAACGGAAACTTTGGTGGCTTCGGTTGCTTTTCCGGATCGTGAAAATGTTTTGGTTTTGAGCACGGGTGGACTTTTGGAGTACGAAGCCGGCAATGCTCAATTGGCCGACAACTCCGATGGCACTTGGAAAACGGGAGTGGATTTGGCGACTTACGGAGCCAGGGTTTATGTTTTGGATCCTGCCAACAAACAGATTTGGAAGTACCAACGTGGCACCACGGCTTACGGTGGAGCTGCGGCTTATTTGGATCCTGAAAAAGTGGACGTGAGCAAGGCGGTTTCCATCGCGATTGACGGCAGCGTTTGGGTTTTGGAATCGGATGGCACTCTCTTGAAACTTTTGAGTGGAGTTCCTGTGGATTACGATGTCTTGCGTGCGCCGCTTCTTTCCTTGGAGGGAGCCAAAGCGATTTACACTGAACTTGAGATGAGTCAGCTCTACGTTTTGCAGGCCAAAGAAAATCGAGTGGTGGTCTACAACAAGACTTCAAAAAACAATGACCTGACTTACAGTTCTCAGTACGTTTTGGACGATCTCAAAGGAACTTTGCAGGATTTCTACGTCGATAAAACACGCAACGTCATTGTGCTGGTCACGGACAAGGCTTTGTACGAATTGAATTTTGGAACTAAGTAGAGGCCATTTCACGCTCTTCATCCGTTGGAACGACCAAGACGTTGACGAAGGAATTTTTGGCTGAAATGATTTGAATGCTGTCTTGTTCTTGAACGCATTCGTTCTTTTTTGCGTCGAGTCTGAGGCCAAAGGCTTTCAGATGATCACAAATCATGCTGCGCAAATAATGGGCGCTTTCGCCAATGCCGGCTGTGAAAATAATGGCATCCGGAAAGGCATTCAAGGCCACGGTGTATCCGCTGATCAGCTTGGCCACTTGATAACTGAAGACCTCAAAGGCACGTCGAGTTCCTGGATTTTTGGGCTTTTTATGGAGCACGCGAATGTCGGAAGAGAGTTCAGACAATCCCAGGAATCCGGATTCCTTTTGAAGTAGGTGTTCTAGTTTGTCTCTTTTCATGCCTTGTTTTTGCAGGTGCAGCAAAATGGCGGGGTCCACGCTGCCGGATCGTGTTCCCATGAGGGGGCCTTCTAAAGGGGTGAAACCCATGC
>CAYGAB010000085.1:0-4747 GCA_964347725.1 uncultured Candidatus Peribacteria bacterium
CCCTGCGCCGACGACCAATTCTACACTTACAAATACGTGAACGCTCACCCAGCGAATCCTCTAAAAAACAAAATGTCCATCGTGGCGGTCGGCATGTTGGCCGACATTGAAACCGGCTACCCTCAGCTTTTTTGCGACATGACCATTCTCACCGCCATCCGCACCGCAGCGGGTTCCGCCATTGCCGCAAAACACTTTGCTCGTCCAGAATCTTCCGTGCTTGGACTGATTGGAACCGGCGCTCAATCCGAATTTCAGGTCCACGCCATGCGCCAAATTTTTGCACTCAAAAGCATCCGATATTTTGACAGTGATCCCGCCGCCATGGAAAAATTCGCTCGCAACATGGAAGGCACTGGCATTGAACTCATTCCCTGCAAAGACGGCACGGAAGTCGTGCAAGGAGTGGACATTTTGACCACCTGCATTTGCGAAAAAAAGCACGTGAAACTTTTCCCTTACGCCAGCATCAAAGACAACCCAGGACTCTTCATCAATGGGATCGGCGGAGACTGTCCCGGCAAAACCGAACTGGACCCAGAAGTCATGAAAAATGCCCGCATCGTCGTTGAATTTTTCGAACAAACCAAAGACGAAGGTGAGATCCAAAATCTAGAACCCGGCTCTTTTGCCTACGACGAACTTTGGGAGATCATTCAGGGCAAAAAACCTGGCCGCACTGCCCAAGACAATCTCATCGTTTTTGATGCCGTCGGATTCGGATTGGCCGACTACTCCATGATGCGCATGCTGCACCAACGCCAAATCGGCACAGAAACCACCATCCTCCCCGAACTCAGCAATCCAAAAGATTTGTTCAGCGTTTTGGTGGCTTAAGGATGAAGCTTCCCATCCATTTTCTCAACATGAGCGTCAATGATGCCAAGCAAGGCATCTCTTGAAAATCTAAATCGATCCTTCCCAACTTTCCGCCTCCAACCCTCAAGCACTACATTGCACAAGGCTTGAATTTGCCCCTCACGAGCAGTATGAGCCGCCTCATCAAAAATATCCGGAATGCCTTTGATGTGGGAAGTTTCTGGCACACCTTGCTTCAACACATCCAAAACCATTTCCAGCACCAAGCCTTCAAACTGTTGATCACATTCATCAAATGTGTCAGTCCCATATCGAGCACGCAAATTTCCCGTGCGATCAAATTTTTTAAGCATTTTAGGCCCACGAACAGCAACATAAAAAATGGAATCAGAAGTGGCTCCTTGCCCCAAACGCTTGCCCAATTCGCCCAAACTAGCCTCGCCCGTGTAATCGTCCATGGGAACGACCAAATAACCCTGTTCTTCCAAAAGTTCCTTGAGCCCAATGTTCCCACAGTTCAAAAGTCCATTGTCTCTGAAATTGTAATAGCCTCGATTCACCGCCGAACCATTTTGAACAAGATCCGCAATCATGAACATTGAGTTGGGAAACTTTTCGGCAATGTAAGAAATCAATTCTCGTTTCACCACCGTGGGGAGCCGATGCCACACATAATTGGCAGTCACAACGGTGATCGTATTCTCGTCGACTTTCTGAAATTCCAAAGATTTGAGCACGGTCAAAATATCGCCATACAGCAAATTGTAACCCTCTGCCTCAACAGAAATCTTCTCCTCATTTTTCTCACCATGAACAGAAACCGGCAAAGCAATTTCAGATTTTCCTAATTTTTCAGTGAGGGCAGGCGCAAAATCCCGCAAAACCTCAAAGAAAGATGGAGACCCTTCAATGTCCGTGAGGCTGATTGGGACAGCACCAGGCTGAAAACCACGATTCTGAACCGCGTCTTCCATTCCCATCGCCAAGGCCGCAGAAGTCGCCCCTGTTCCAGCGCCCATGTTGATGATGTTGAGGCGTTCTTCTGCCTCCATGGTTCCCATGAGCTTGCTCAAAAGCGCGCCAATTCCCATGTTGGAAAGCGTCAAATGAGGCATCCCTTCTTGAAGTCCACGCTCCGTCCAGGCCGTCAAATTTCCCAGATTTGGATCACTCAACAAAGCAGCTCCCGTCCTCATTGTTTTCGCATTGAAACTGCCATAATTCCAAGAAGACATGAGACGTTGAACTTCAACTGGAAGCTCACCAAAAAGCCGATCCGCCACAATGACCTGAGCCGCACTCGTGTAAATGTCAAACACAAAAGCCCAAGACATCAAACCGATTTCTCCACGTGCGATCCTTTCCTTCAACTGCGCATGGGCTCTCAAAAAAGGCTCAAAATGCAAGACATCAACAAGAGGACATCCTGCCATTTCAGATTCATCGTCCACCTTGCCACCACTCTCACGAATCATGGCAATATTCTCCACGCACGTCTGCTGATCTCCGGCAAATCCCAACTCCGACCTCACGGCATTGATCGCCAGTACATTGATCCCAGCAGCAATCAACTCAGGGCTTGCCTCAGCCTCAGCAATGGCTTTCTCCAAATAATTCGTAACAATCCCACCATAAAGCACCGTGTTCAAAGCTTGCGCCACATTGGCTCGATACGTGAGAACCAACTCAGATGGAACACGGGACAAAACAAGGTCCGCGTACCGATCCAACACCTCCGATTTTAAAGCGAGATTAGAATTAGATTGCATGAACCACAGGTTATTTTCAATAAAGCGAATCCTTGCCTCGCACCCGTTCCGAACCACTCAAAACTGCCAGAACGTACCTCCGCACATCCATAGAATCCCTCAGATAGGCATTCAAAAACTGCAAGGCATGCCCAATCCCAAAGAAAGCAACCATTTCAGCAAGAACAAGATTCAATTTCTCCTGTTCGCCATTGTAACCAATACACCCCACCGCAGCCATCAAAATAGGGAGAAAGTTATTCGCCAAAAAATCACTTTCGATGAACTTTACATTTTCAGTCCCAGAAGGATTTTTCATGAAAAAATCAAAACACATACGACGCTTTTTGTCAAACCCGCAAGTCATCACTCCAACTTCCCAACCGTGAACTCGCGTGAGCCAATCAATTGATCTTCGTAGTAAAGCTCCACTTCATAGTCAAATTGCGCTGGGTCAAAAGCCGCTTCTGCCATCGGCTCCCAAATCACCAAATTGCCGTCTTCACAGGTCTTGATTTTGGTCTCGTGCGTGTTCACCAACACACCAGCTCCCGTCACGTTCATCACAATCAAATCTCCCTCTTTGGCTCCCCCATCAAAAATGGCATAAAGGCCAGGCGCCCTGAAAAAGTCCGTCAAATCCTGTGAGGTTTCGTACAAGTCACCACAAGTCTCGCTGTACTGACCAAGCCCAGACAGAGAAAAGAAATGCATGCTGTCCACTCCAACCGGACTCACCGCCGCAATTGCCTTGTGCTCTTGATAGAAATCGTAAGCGGCATCGGAATCTTTTTGCTTCACGTAATCGCTCCAAAAATCCATCTCGGCGATGCAGCTGTCTTTGTATTTTGATCCAGCATAAACCTCCTTGATTTTGAAAGTAATTTTCTGCACTTTCTCTGCAGACAAATCAAAAAACTGCATCCCGTAGCGATCCTCAAAATTCAGCGTTTGCACGGCTTCTTTGTCGTCGAACCAAACCTCCAAAGTCTTGATTCGATTGTTCTCAAAATAAATTTCCTCGTCTCGCGCAAAACCACCCACGATTCCCAGCGTTCCCACTTCAACCGGTCCAACAAAATCCATTACGATTTCCTCATTGAGCTCAGAGGAAGGGCACCAAGCGGTCGAATAATCCAGATCCAAAACATTCTTGGCACTGTATTCAAGACCATAGCCAGAATTGTCCTCAAGTTCGCTCGATGCACTCATCACAGTCGATTCTCTTGAAAACTCAGCAGCTTCAGAAACTTCCTCAACCCCTGGCATTCCCTGACCACATGCCGAAAAAAACAAACTTGCAAAAACGATACTGGCAAAAAAAGTTTTCATGAGCAATGGGGTTATCTAGAGACATAATAGCACACTTGCCAAAAACAAAAGCTCCCGATAGAATAGGCCCTTTTTTAGACCCAAAATGGACATCCTCACATCACCAACACATGAGCCTCAAGAAATCCCGCAAGAACAGTTGGAAGCTTTATTTCCCGTGCTCAAAGCTCTTGGCTACCACCATTGGCATTCAGCAAAAACCGCTGGATTGGCCTACCTACAATCAATGATAAAAGTGGGGACACTGTCCGCCGATATTTTGGAAGATCCTACTCTCTCCGAAACAGACCTCGGATTTCCCCACGCCTGCTACAACAAAGTCACCTCTTGGCGCGGTCGCATGCTATCCATCACTTCTGAACACCCATTAGTCTACCCTTTGATTCTTGGAAGAGGCCTGGCTCCAAACCATTTCATTGAAAAAATAGAACTCGACCACGCGAACAAATTCATTCTCCTAAAAATGGTGGCCCTGAATGGTGATCCACAGGACACAGTGACTATCAGGGACCAAAACGCATTTCCTCGCAACGACAAATCCAGTCAGTTTGAATTCGACGGGAAAGGATGGGCTGAAGCTGCAAAACAACACGATCAATCTCACCTCATCATGGCACGCATTCTACGTGAACAGGTGACTCCGGGCTCCCAAGTTCTGGACCTAGGAGGTGGACCAGGCTTGGTGGAAGAAGCTTTGGGCGATCTGAACGCCTCAGTCACCATCGTGGATGGCTCTGAAGCCATGCTGGCTGAACTCAAAAATCGGCGGGAAGCAGGCCTGCTTCCAAAAGTCACCAAACAAGTGCATCAGTGCATGGGCTGGGACGAGGAATCCAATACTCCAGTGG